>NZ_PVBL01000018.1:0-130749 GCF_002968555.1 Neorhizobium sp. T6_25 | reverse complement strand
AGGAGCATGATATCGGGCCATTCAAAACCAAAGCTGCAGCGATGACTGAAGCAGAGCGCCTTGCTGCCCTGCAGTGACAATGAAACCAGTCAAGCCCTGAATACCCTGGTGTCAGAACAGCGCTTACACTTGAGCAGCGCGTCGAGTGTTGCCTCCACGGATTTGCGTGGCGTTCCCATGAATGCAATGTCGTCGATGGTCTCATCGATAACGCTCGCGATGTTGCTTATACGTCTTTGAATTCACGCCGCCAGCGCAGCCGCCGAAGAAGATCATCGAGCTTCGGCTGGGCCATCCTCTCGGACTGAGGGTCGGCAGTTCATCCCTCACACCAGGTCTTTTGTCAGCAAGCTTCTTATTGCATTAAGCCGCAAATATCGGATAAGTTGTGTCGAAAGACTTCTCTTTATTTATTTCAGATAGAGGCGGGTGCCCATGACGGAAGAAAATGAAGTATCGAAACTCGTTGAAGTAAGTAATGCGGGGGCCGTTGACGAAGATCAGGTCAACGCCAAGATCTTGGAAGTCTGGCAACAGATGCTGCGTGACGATGACGCTCGTGCTGAGATTGCCGGGATCTTGTCGGTCAACGCGGGGGCCCTCGATCCCTCGACCCCGCCCGTGGTAGCCGAAGGCGGTCCGTCGGGTATTCTCCTAAGCGGCATCCTAATTTCGGTCGGTACTGCATTTCTTATGGCCGCCGGGAAGGAAGCCGGAGGGGTGGTCGGGAAGGCCGCCGCCGAGGCCCTTGTCGCGGCCATTCGCAACTTCTGGAACAGCAGGATGCGCGACGAGGTCAGCCCGTTCGGCAGCAATGTCCTCGGTCAGCCTAAAACCGGCGACGAGTAATTCGATGCCGCTCGATCCGGGTCCCAAGATGGCGACCGCTCTATGGATCGCCGCAGCACGGTTTGCCGATCCGCACGCCTGTGACGACGAGGCGGAGGAGGTTTTCCAAGCGCACCAAAGCATCTTCGCGACGTTGAACGGTCACGCCGTCAGGGCAAAGGGAACCATAAAAGCAGACGCCGAGATTCCCGTCAGTTGCAACGATGCCATCAGCGAGATCGCGGACATCGAGCCGCAACACATCTCGTTGCAGTTGCTGCGGAGCGCGCTTGGGGGTTTTGCCGTCACCCTCGTGCAAGGCAACGGGGATGGACGAGCCTGCCGGAGCGGCGCGTGCTGCGCCATCTGCGGAAGCGGCGTGCTCGAGATCGCCGGTCTCGTCGAGGTGCGCATCCGTCAAACGTTTGGCCGCGATACGGGCGGACTTGGCGATGACCCTGTCATAGAATATATGACGACCTCAACGCCGTTTGGTCAGCCGTTCGCACCCTTCAAGGTAACCGGTTCGACCGATACCACCAAGGCAACGCGCATCGTCCACACGATGCTTTTGGAAGGGCAACTCACGGCAGGCGATGTGATCGACCTCATCTACACACTTCATCACGAACTGATCTGCCATGCATTCCAAGGCTATCGAAGCGGACAGCCGAAGGGCAACGCGCCGGCGCAATGCCATTGGTCGGAGGGTTGGATGGACACCATGGCCTTCGATATCGCCGAACGCTGGATCGATGATGGCCAAAACGACTGGGTGCCCCTGAAGGGGGAGCGCGGCAAGGGCAGATTAAGAGCTTTCCACGAGTACCGCTACGGGGATCAGATACCGCTTCTCCGGTCCGACCTTACTCGCCGGCGCAATGCACGACAGTCGTTTCACGCTCTGGCGTCTATCCTTGAACAATCGGGAATGGCAGATTCGCCGGAGGAGGCCGCGGAATTGTCTCAGACATTCACATGGATGGCCAATACGCATCCGGAGGCTGAATGGCGTCGTCTCAAACATCTAGCAAGCCGGCTACAGCAAAGCCTGCTGAGCGCGATTCGCAACGAAGATGCAGTGACGGCGGCCCAAGCATGCATCGCTTTTCTTTCACACGGCGACCTCTCGATGCTGGAGAAAGCTCTCCCTTGATCTGACTGCTCTTGACTATTGGGGTTACATCCCCGATATTGAGGTTGATCAAAGGAGGCTGTTTTGATGAGCCATGACGAGAGATAGAGATGCTAGCCGCAAGCTGATGGGCGCCTTGCTGCGTTTGAGTGCCGGTAATACCGACACGTTCACAGCCAAAGAACTCGCTCATGCTGCGAGGGTAGAGGATGAGACGGCGCGTGATTTTCTCAAGCCGGATCGATCTTCGTTTACCGAGATAGTTGCTGCCACAAGTCGGGATCTCGCCGTCAAAGGCAAGCCGCCACATCGGTATAAGGTGACCGAAGAGGGACATCAACGGCTTCTGAAGGAGGTTGCCGCTCTCCGCCGCCAGATGATCGGTGCTCCGGATTCCATGCCGCGAGACGTCGTATTCAGACCTTTGAATGAATTGAAGGAGACGATTGATGATCTCGAAAATGCAATTGCTGACAGCGAGGAGTTCCTTGACCTCCTTGGTGAGGCGAGAGAGGGATTAAGCGGATGCCGCAAGGACCTGCGGGCACTTGAGGCACAGCAGTCGGAATATGCCGTTCAATACGCTCTAGAACTCGGGCGGACCGAAGCACGCATCCGTTCAGAGGCCGCTCGTAGTCGACCTGAGACGAAGCAGACCGACTATGTCCGCAAGATTGTCGACCTGTGGGGCTCCTGGCTCGATCGGCCGGCTTCCCCTTTCGAGCCACTCCTTATGCTGTTCGACGGCATCAAGGGCAAGGATCCGCTATCGCATGCGGTCATCCAGTCCTGTCGACAGGATGCCATATCGGTGGCCTCGTTTGACGTCGCCACCATGTCCGACACGGTGAGGCGGCAGTTGTTCGATGCACTTGGCAGATTACGTCAGGCAACGCCGCTTGCCGCCAGCAAGATGGTCTTGACGATGGACGGAGCGACGGACCTTGGACAGATTCTTGCCGAAGAGTTTAAGGTGCTAGCACGACCGATTATCGAAGAGGCCGGAACAGAACTGCCAGGATTGGGATGGTTCGATCCAACAGAGGTGCGACAATCCTATCTGTCGCAGCTGACGGACGCGCAAGGTCGAGTGCACGCGCCGCTGGCGCGCAATTTCGTTTCGAATTGCGCGTCCGCCTTGTGGGCGTTCGATGCGGCCAATGATGCACCGGAGACGACCATCACCGAACAGTTGATCGGGCAGGGGGCTGATCGCGACAAGCTGCTCATGGCGGCCCAGGATCTTCTTGGGAACGTCGTGTGTGTCGATTACAATTTCGACGAGACCACTCGGGAGAAAATGGCCGGCGCCCATGTCACCTACGCCTCCGGAGACAAGTGGATGGACGCCGGCTGAGGTTGCCCTTCTCGTTGAAAGAGACAAGGGTTTCACAGTCGACGCTAGCGGATCGGGGCAACCAGCCGAAGTCATCGCCATGGGGTCATATTTTCGCCTAAGCGATCAGAGGTCGGTCGGATCTGCAAATGTTGCCTCGGATACCGCCACTTCAAGCAAAGCGAGTCTGTCAAAAAAACGCTATTATGGGTCTTCGCTCTCTAAATGAACATTGCGGGCTGAAATCAAAGCGGTGCTGGACACTTCAAGCAAACTTGGCAGTTTGTGGCGGGACGTGGGCGAGATAGCCAAAGTCGCTCCTATTTGCCCACGAAGCAACGTTACGGTGCCGGATGAATGCCCGATGTCACCCCCCAATTCCGCTTGACTCGGCGAGTGACTTAGCTAAAGTTCAATTAAAGATTGAGGGCAGGAAGCCGGTCTGCATTCGATCGGCTTTGGCGGTCGTCAAGCCGCTGCAGCGATAATTGTTTCAATGACATACGAAGAGCCAGCTGCCCCGCGGGGGAGCGGGTTCTCAAAGTGCGCAATATCCGAAATCAGTTGGACGAGGGCGGGGCGATGTCCGATTTCGAGCATGCCGCAGATTCCCATGGCTTTCATTTCAAGATTTGGCGAGGCGAACGCATGACAATGATGGGCTTCGACGTCGAAGCCGCGGAAGACGACTTCGTCGGCTTCGCCATTGAGGTTAAATCGCCGCAATCTCAGGAATTCGTGCCGCTGCGCAACAGGCTGAATTTCTCCTATCCACAAGGTGCAGCTGCCGTCACCGGCGACCGCTTGTTTCCGACTGATAAGGCGCCCATCCAAAAATTCCGGTGGATCCATTTTCCCTACCACCCGACCGACGGGACGTATCAATACCGCGCCACGAAGATCCATATGCCTCGTGACGGCGACCTCGTTCAGGGGACACGGCTTGAGCTCGGGATCGCCCAGCAGGCTGTGACCTATGACGGCGTCGTCGACATCGGATTTACTCGTAACTTCGCCTCTTCGCAGGCCTATCGCGAGCAGTTCGGAAACAATGCCGACATCATTCCGAAAGACGCCGTTGATGGGCTCGATTTCAAAATGCTCGAGCTGAAGAACGATCGCGGCGAGAGCGTCTATGATTGGTTGGGATTCGAGGCACGGCAGCTTCTCCATGATTTCCTAAACGAGGCCGTCGCCGATCCGGCGATCTCGGTCGATTTTCTCGCGTACGATCTTAATCTACCGGATGTCGTCGCTAAGCTCACATCCCTTGGCGGGCGTCTGCGCGCCGTGATCGATAACTCGTCCTCCGACGACGAGGATGGCAACCCAAATGGTCATGATCTGCCGACCAGCTGCGAGAGCCGTAGCGCGGAGCAGTTGGCGGCGGCTGGAGCCGCAGTGCGGCGTACGCCCTTTCACAACTTGCAGCATCACAAAGTGCTCATTCAGCGTCGCAACGGCGTTCCGGTAAAGGCCCTTTGTGGCTCGACGAACTATTCGTTCCGCGGGCTCTACATCCAGGCGAACAACATTCTGGTCTTTACCTCGGCCGATGTGGCTGGCTTCTTCGGTACGATGTTCGACATGGCCTTTTCAGATCCGATGGCCTTTCGGAAATCGGCTTTCGCGAAGACCTGGCATGCCATACCGCATGCTGGTGGGCCGACCGTCCAGCTTTGCTTTTCCCCACATAGCGATACTGATCTGTCTCTCAATCCGATCGCGGCAGCGATCGACCAGGCGACATCCTGCGCTCTCTACTCCCTCGCCTTTCTCAACATGATGCGATCCGGTCCGACACTCGAGGCATTCGAGCGCCTGATCGACCGACCGATCTTCAGCTGCGGCAGTGTCGACAAGCGGGGTTCGCTTCACTTGATCAAACCTGATGGTTCGCGCGGTCTTGTAGATTTTCGCTACCTAAGCTCAAAGGCACCGGAGCCTTTCAAGAGCGAATGGTCCGGAGGGAAGGGTCGCAACGTTCATCACAAGTTTCTGGTGACCGATTTTAACCTGCCCACTGCGAAGGTGTTCACCGGCTCAAGCAATATGTCGCCGTCGGGCGAAAACAAGAATGGCGACCATCTGATCATGATCGAAGATCGCAAAATCGCGACCGCCTATGCCATCGAGGCGATTCGCGTCTTCGATCATCTGCAATTTCGAAACCGGATGTACAATGCCGACCATGCCGACAACGCGGGCCACGGCTCGCGACCGCGTGAAACCCTCGCCCTGAGAAAGCCGACAGCGATCAGCGGCAAGCCTGCCTGGTTCGAAAAATCCTACGTTTCCGGCAGTCAAGCCGAGCGAGATCGCCTGCTATTTTCGAAGTGACATCGATTCTCGCGCCAAACGCTTCGAGTTTCCATATCGCAATGGAGTGTCCCATGCCGCTGAAAAACTATTCAGTCCTTAAGGGTCGGCCGATCAACAATCGCCTGGCAACTGGCAGAAGTCCTCACTACCAGGTCCTGGTCTCGGCCAACGGAGAACTGCACCGGATTGCGATCAACGTTCAGTCGCAGGATGGCAGTGAAGTGCAGTTTCTTGTTCGATCCCGGTTCGAACATCCCGTGACCGCCAAGCTCAGTTCACTTGGCGAGGGGCTGCACGCGGCACCTCCCGTTCCTGACGGGTTGGCTCTCGACTTCATCCGCAGCAATCTGATGCAGCCTTGGGAGCTGAAGCCCCTGCCGATCTCGGTGGCTGGTCCGGACAACGATCTGAACGAGAAAATCGATGCCTATGTGCAGCGCGCGATGGCCGATGAGGAAGCCTGGATTTATGCCTTCGGCGAAACTTGGGGTCCGGAAACCAACAAGGCCGATAAATATTTTGGGTTTACGCCCGGCCGTGGCATCCACGACATTCACATGAACCAGGGCAATCCGCCCGGGAAATTCGACGGCGACAACGGCCCATATCAGGACGGGGCCCTCTTGTTCGAATTTCCGAGAGAAAGCCAATGGGTCGCCATTTTCCTGAAGTTTCAGACGCAGGCGTGGCATTCCGACGATGGAACGGCCAAGCCAATCGTTCCCCCGGACCCGAACCACAAGGGCGAGCCGCACACCCCTGTCGACCGCGATCACATTCCGCCCATGGACGTTCCCGATGGCCTTGTGCGCATCGTCGCAGCACTCGTCAACGATGTGCAATCACCCGAACATGAGACAGTGACCCTTCTGAACACGTCTGATGTGCCCATCGATCTTTTGGGTTGGACGATCAAGGACAAGCAAAAAAATACTATGCCGCTATCCGGCTCCATCGCGGCTGGCGCGACATTGGTGATTGACGTCAAGCAGCCGGTGGCGCTTTCCAACCAAGGCGGGATCATCACATTGGTCGATGCCAAAGGCGTTAAGGTGCACGGCGTATCCTATACAAGAGATCAGGCAAGGCAGCCCGGTCGGACGATACCCTTCCAGAGCTAATACCGCCACGGCGATCGAAGGGCGGGCGCCTGCGCTATGTCCTTTATCCATCGACGTTAAAAGGAGACTATTGTGAGCATATCCTGCGCGTCAGTCCTCCCCGCTGTTATCGGGGGAATTTTCCTCGTCGGCCTCTCGTCCGATGGTGCCGCTCAATCCTCGAGCTTGGGCGAAGCGAGCGCGAAGCTTACCGGTGAGAGCAGCCGAGAATGGCTTGGAGGGGACGTGAAAGTCTGGATGGGAAGCATCACCGCCTGCACGACCGGCGAGCGGTATCGCTTCTATACTGATAAGACACTGCATCGAGAAAGCTGTATTAACGGCCAAGTCAAGGTGTCGGACGGTACCTGGACTTTGGCTCAGGACGGCCCGATCGATATGGTTCTGACCATCGATGGGACCCGTTACCTGGTCATCTTTTTCGATGGAAAGGACAAGCTGCAGCACATGATTTTGCGCAGGCGGAGCGAGTCGAAGGTGGACCCGAACGTCGACCGCGAATTTGTCCTGTCCGGAGACTGATCGTGGAGGAATCGACCAAACGAAGCTGGGACGTAGGACTTGGTATCATCGGTCCGCTGATAACGGTGACCGGCATCATTGTAGGAGTTTGGCAATTTAATGTCGGTGAAGCGCAGAAGGCGGCATATGAACATGCGACGCAACTATGGATGAAGCGTCTTGAGACTTATACAGCTGTTGCGAAACTGGCAGGCAATATCGCTGCGCCCGCCGACGATGCTGCATTCACCGCAGCTGTGGCGCAATTCATGGCAGCCTACTGGAGCGAGATGATCCTCGTCGAGGACCCAGCCGTAGAGCAGGCTATGATCGCGTTCCGAGTCCAAATCGAAGATTTTCAGAATGGCCGAAGCACCCGCGATCAGCTGAAAGTCCGGGCGGATGTTTTGATGAAGGCTTTCAAAGAGTCGCTTGCAGCGGGTGAACCGATCCGATGAGTGCCGGTCTTATTCGAGTCCTTTTCGGGCTCCTCGTTCCGGCGCTTCTTGCCGTTGGAATTTGCGCGCCGCCGTCGAATGCGGCTGGTGGTCGGGGCTTGGCGTTCGACCTGTATGTAATCGCCGTTGGCTCTTCCTATTTCGCTGTCCCGCCGGCCAACGACGGTAGCCACGGTATGACTACCATCTCGGGGGCGAACAGAAGCGCACGCGAGCTCGCCAGTCGGTTTGCCGCAGGCGGGGCACGGTTTACGCTTCTTCTGACCTCCGATCCCCGTGGCCTAATCGCGCCTGGCGATGTCGACGCTGCCCTGGCAACTGTCGAAGCGAGAATTGCGAAAGATAAGCCGGGCAATCCACTGATCCTACTCTACATTGCCAGCCACGGCGTTTCTGAAGGTGTCGGCTGGAACCACTTCTCCGTGCCAGGGACGTTCCTTTATCCAGGAAAGCTTTCCGAGCTGGATATCGGATCCCTGTCGGCCGCAACGCTCTACGCCGGCAATTTGGCTGACCGCCTCGATCACAGCGGGGCACGTTATGTTCTCATTCTCGACAGCTGTTATGAAGGTCAGGCTGCCGACTTCGATTCGCCGATCCTGAGCGGGCCCGCAATTGAGAGCTTGAAATCGGTCGCCGACGTCATCCGCGTCGTGAACGAATTTCGCCAGGCCAACCCCGTCCTCTACTCGACGCCGCCCGGTACGCTGGCGAAGACAGTGGACGATCCCTATCAGCCAAACGCAACGCCGGTCGCGCCACTCGCACGTCGACTCATGTTGATCCTCGATCGTCAAGCGGCCGCGAAATCAACCCTCACCCTGGGCGACCTCGTCGGCGATCTAACGTCTCCCACGCTCGATAGCGCCACCAAACCCGCGGTAACCAACGCGGTACGCGACAAGGCGTGGTCAAGCCAGCTTCTCTCATTTGCTTTTTCCGCCGGACACACAGAGGGTCAGCTGGAAAAGCGAACTGGCTCGGCGAAGGCCGGAACTGTCTGTTGCATCCGAGACGCCTCGGCCGAGGTCGCAGATACTCCCGTGACGATGCGGGGGATTGTGGACATCGCTGGTGCGGCGGGCGAGTTCATCACAGATGGTCGGTCGCTGCACTTCAACGGGAACTTAGCGGTGACTCGAGAAAAACGCCAAGCACTGACATTTTCTTTCGAAGCAGATGGCGAAAGCTGGGAGATCTCGCTGTCGGCGCGAGAAAAAGAGGACCTGTCCGCTGGCGAATACAGCCCGGCCACGCGCTATCCTTTCGCGGCAGAAAATGAAGCGTCCATGTCCATCACCGGCGCTGGTCGCGCCTGCAATGAATCCACCGGACGTTTTACGATCCGGCAGATCAAGTTTGGCGCAAGCGGCGACTTTCTGTCGATCGACGCGATATTTCGACAGTTCTGCGACGGCAGCAAACTTCCGCTCGAAGGAGCGCTGGTCGTTAAGTAGGAGAGACCATTTGCAAGGATTAGTAAATGGACATGCATGCTGATGAAAATGGGCGTGCTTTATCCGAAGCGGCCTTCGAAATCGCACAGTGGATCATTCTCGCTGCCTACATTGATGACGACATCAATGACAGGATAGTCTTCAGACTCATTGTGTCACCACGATTCATGGCCGCGATCACTCCGATAGGGGCCGGCTTTGATGTCAAGGTCAGCACGGGAGCGGTGTCGGCGATCGTTGACGTTATCGCTCGGATCGCGGCAACAAATTCTCTCGATGATTTCATATCGGCCGATAGCCGACAGGAACTTGGGATAAACGATGAGGAAACCGCCTGGGACTTCGTTTTCGTCGCGGCAATGATCTTCCTGGCCTTGCACGAAGCGGGCCATTGCGTCGGCGGCCACCTATCGCTGCTGGTGGGGCCGCGCATGAGCCCCAAGAATTTGTCATTCTCCGAGAATGAGCGCAGGATCATCACGGCGTTGGCCGAAGCCGCTAACGACATGTCACTCACACCGCTTGACATCAGTCGGATGATGGAATTCGAAGCCGACGGCATGGCTGCAGATCTCATTTACACTGACTTTCTAAAAATCTTGGGTACATTCGAAGACCACGTCCCTACGGGCAGCCCTCCATCCGGGAAATGCCGCGTGGAGCTCATCCGTCTATGCACGCTCGCCATGACGATCGTTCTTGGTTTGATTGAACGCTATAGGCTGGAAAGCACGAGAAGCGGCCCGAGCCTACACCCTTTACCCCTTGGGAGGATGCTGAATATCGTCGGCCGACGCTTGCAGATGCTCCAGCGGAACACACTTCATCGAAATGAGGAAGACGCGGCAATTGTCGTCGATGTCGAAGATCCGGAGGAGTTGATTGACATCGCCCGGGATGCTTTCTGGCTGATGATGGTCGTGGACAAAGCACTTGGTAAACCCGTCTTCAATCCGCTTTCAGATGAGCTAGTCACGGCGACTGAATCAGGTTTCATCAGTGATTTGCAAGCCTACATGTCAGGTAGCGCGCCAAACCGGACAGAAGCCGGCACCGAGTTATCCGAACTCGCCACGCGAGCGGGTCCGTATTTGCGGCACCTCAAGACTTTCCGGCTCTGCGACTTCTGGCGATTGCAGGACGGAAAGGTCGACACCCAGCGCTAATCAATTCAGTGTCTCAAAGCATTGCTTTGCAGAACGACGAGCACGATTCCGATGACATCTTCGGTTGTCCTCGATATGTTTAGACGAGCGGCGGGGGAACCTATGGCAAGACGCACGACACCGACCTCAAATTTGCAGAAGGCGATGACAAAGACGCGCATTGCGCGCGATCTGGTCGAGCACATGAATCCGCCAGCTCAGGGCCGCAAAAAGCTGGCCGACGGCAGGTCGCTTTTCGATGTCGTGATCGAGTTCAATCGAGACTTTCCCGGAGGCGCGGCGGCTGCACGCGAATTCGTCAGGACCGTATCGGAACTGAAGCCTGACGATCCAATTGCGGAGCCCAAGGCTTTTTCGATGGGTTTCGCTTTTGACGATGAGGCCGACGACGCCACCGCAGACACAGATTCCGATTCCTTAGAAGATGATGAACTAAGAAACGCTCTACAGGCTCCGGCCCAGCTTGATTTTCAGCGTTCGCAATGGACCGATATGTACCTCTTCGCGCGGTTGCCGAGGGACGCGATACGGGTACTTTCGTCCTGGACGATGTCAAACGGCATGCCGCTCGTCTATAAGATCTGGCTTGACCATGAGGTGAAGCGGTGCGTTTTCGAATCTGTGAGGACCGTTAAGGGAGATGCCGCGCAGGCGGCGTTCGCGGCCGCCGGTAAAGGCATTGTCTGGGCCATCGCCGATACAGGCATTGATCAGAACGTCCCTCATTTCAATACGCTTGATACGCTTAAACTCCCGAACGGCCTGCAACATTACGATTTTACCGAGACCTACACCTCGGCCGCAGACGCCAGCGCCGGCGCCCTCGTTGACACGGATGGTCATGGCACCCATGTCGCGGGGATTCTTGCGGGAAGAACCTCGCTGAAAGATATGCCGGCTTCATATGACATCTCTGAAATTTGCATCAGGACGTCGATCCTCGAAGAGGACGGTACGACAAGAAATGTCGATGAGCCGCATGAAGGGATTATTTCCGGGATTGCGCCTTACTGTAAGCTTGTCAGCCTAAAAGTCCTTTCGCGCAACGATCAAGGTCGCATGAGTAATTTGCTCGCCGCGATCGGGTTTATCCAGCGTTCGAACGACAATGGCCGTACCCTCAAGATTCACGGCCTCAATCTCAGCCTTGGTTATTCCTTCGATCCCGCGTGGTTCGCGGCGGGGCAGAGCCCGCTCTGTGTCGAGATCAATCGTCTGGTTCGATCCGGTGTTGTCGTGGTCGCAGCTGCGGGAAATGCAGGCTATGGAACAGTCAACCAGTACAGTGGCAAGGCGGAGCGCGCTTCCCATGCCGGCACGATCATGGATCCCGGCAACGCGGATATGGCTATCACGGTGGGTTCGACGCACCGCGACATGCCGCATGCTTACGGCGTTTCCTACTTTTCATCGAAAGGGCCAACCGCAGACGGGCGAATGAAGCCCGATCTCGTCGCGCCGGGAGAACGGATCGTATCCTGTGCCTTGCCCGATCGTACCCGGCCTACCGTTGCCTTGTTTCGAGAGGATTCTGGTACAAGCCAGGCCAGCCCGCACGTGTCCGCCGCGATCGCGGCCTTTCTGTCTGTCCGGCGTGAGTTTCTGGGACAGACAGAGCGCGTGAAAGAGATATTTCTTTCCAGCTCGACAGATCTTCGAAGGCGTGTCGAATATCAGGGTGCGGGACTGATCGATCTCATGCGAGCACTTCAATCTGTATAAAGGGGAAAGCAGATGCTGACTTTGGGGCCGTCGCCGTTTATCTGGCTGGATTTCGACAAGAACGGAGTAATCGAACCCGGGGTCGTCTCAGACTTGAAGACGCTCCTCTCTTCGGACATGACCGACCTGGTCATCATGTCCCACGGGTGGAAAAATACCAAGGACGATGCACAAGCTCTTTACGGCGCCCTCTGGGAACATGCGTGCCAGCATCTTGAAGCACAACGCACCAAGAAGACCGTCGTCGCCGGCATATCCTGGCCTGCAAAGGCATACAGAACTGACTTCGATGCGGAAACGCTGGTTGCCTCGTCGTCCGGCACACAAGCGGCGGGCGCGGCCGCCGAAGTTTCCGATCTCGACGAAGCGAAATGGAACGACATTCTGGCGGAATTTCGAGCAGCCTTCGGCCCCGACAGTGACGGTGTCGTCGCGGCCGCGGAGGACGTGGCGAGCGGCCTTTCATCGACGACGGCCTTCAATCTTCTCAAGGAAGGATCGAGCTTCCTGCAGCTCGATGGTACCGGTGCCGATCCGGAACTGGCTATCGACGGGGAAGGGATTGCGCAGGCTGGGAGCGAACCTTCCACAGCCCAGGACGCCATTGCAGGGCTCGCCTCGCCGCCCGTTCTCAATCTGACGAACGATGTTGCGTCGGCACAGAGCCTGGCGACCACGCTGAGCGGCCTGATCAACGGGCCGCGCGCTGCCGCTGCGCGCTTTCTCAATCAGCTCACCTACTACACGATGAAAAAGCGCGCTGGCGTCGTCGGGGTCGCTCTCGCTCAATCGGTGTTGGCGAAGATCAAGCCGGCCTCTCATGTCAATCTTCATCTGGTTGGACACAGTTTCGGTGCGCGCCTGGTGACGGCGGCCGCGAATGAAAACCTCGACCTCGGAAAGCTGTCCCTGTTCTCGTTAACGCTGCTGCAGGGCGCCTACTCGCACAATGGGCTGGCTGGCGAATTTGCACCCGGACTTGTTGGCGCCTTCCCCCACGTTGTCGGCAAGACGCGAGGACCGATCGCGATCACCCATACTCACAACGATCTTGCTTGCACGCTCGCCTACGCTTTGGCCTCGCGTCTTTCGCGGGATATGACTCAGGGGATCGGCGACAAGGACGACAAATTCGGCGCGATGGGTGCAAACGGGCCGCAGCATCTTGGCACGGACCAGGTCATCACCGGCTCCACGACCGAATTCAAGCCGGTGCGGGGCAAGGTCAACACCTTCCTGGCCGATGGATATGTCGTCAAAACCGCGGATGTCGATGCCCACAACAACGTCGCCAATCCAACGGTGGGGCGGCTTCTCTCTGCGGTACTCAATGCCTGATCGAGAAGAATTCGTCAAAATAGGGGAGGGTAGCGGATCGCAAAGATCGGAACCCGCGACATGGGAGGAGGTTTTCGGCGAGAAAATCCCCGACCTGCAAGCCCGTCGTGTCGAGACATACATTGACGATCCGCTGGTCGATGAAATTTCCGACGCATTTGCGACGGTCGCACATCACCTCTTCCGGCAATTGGACGGGTCCGAAGGGTGGCCGTCCCACGCGCGTGATGACATTGGGAGCTTCTTCGTCCGAAGCGAACGCCAAACGGCGGTCGTGATCCAGCATTGCCGTCGGATCGCCATCGGCTTGTTCAGCGGGCTTGGAGTGCGCCTCCTGGAACTTGCCGGAATGGCAGTCGGCCCCTGCAATGTTTTTCCCGATGCAGAATTCATCGACAAGCCTGTCAACGGTGGCGACACACTTCCGCTAGCGATGGTGCGGTTCTGGGCACAGCTTGGGATCGTGGGCAACCGGGCAGAACTCGGCCACAATATATTCCTTCAGATGCTCGAGTTTATCGTTCTTCACGAACTGGCTCATGTCGACCGTGGCCATTTGGAGGAAATGGAAAGATCGGGGCAACTTGCTTTTGTCGATGAGGCAATCGCCGCAAGTGACAAGCACATGAGGACCATAGCGCGGCGCCACCGCAAATTCGAGGCGGATATCTGGACAGTCCAACTGGCTGTCGACGACTTCTTCAATCGGAACGATGGCGAGAGTTTTGACGTCGAGCAGATTTTGGCGCAATACCGGATTACAGCTCTTGCCTGGCTGCTCACTCTTATGGCGCTCGATCAGAAAAGCTTGAGTTTGGAAGCGCACGCGACGCGATCGCATCCAGCGCCGGTGCATCGAGGCATGCTGTTGGATGAAGCTCTCCTCGAGGTGCTGACCAGGGCGTTTGAGACTCCGGAACATGATGGGAGAGATATGCTTGATCGCGTCGGGATCGAGCTCGCGAAAGTGGCCGGCCACGCCGGAATCGGCAAAGGCAGGTGGTGGGGAGACACCAACCGCAAGATGGGCCTCTCATCATTCGAGAGAACGGCGAGCTTTTCAGAAATATTTCCACACGCGATCAGAAACTTGGAAGTCAGTCTTAGCCGGCGGCGGTTAGCTAGGAGCGACGGACTGCCAACGAGCGACAATCCAAAGCACGTACCGAGAGTCCGATATGGCGCAAGACCCACCGTAAGCACTGCCGCGGTTACGATAACCTGTCAATCCGCGACAGAGTGCGGCGGCCATCACTGTCTAATACCATCTTTTTTAGGTTTAGGCGACTGGGATTTGTTGGCGCCCTTCCAGCGCCGCATCTCTACCAACAGCATACGTATCGACGTGACGAGCGCAGCAGCGGCTAGAAGAAGTCCCGCTATCGCAGACGTGTAATATTCCAAGTCCATCATGGCCTCCAGGTGCTTACCTGGATGAGCAATCTAAACACGAAGAATATACAAATGGTTTATAGAACGTAAAAACCAAACAAGCAAAACCAATGGGTTAAAAATTTAAATTCTCTCTTTATGTTTAATATTTGATGAGAGGTGCCGGCCAGCCGCTGAAATCGCGCGGCTCGGCACTGGGCCGGACCCCTACTTGGCTACTACAAAGCAGGGTTCCGGATCCTTGAAAGTTAGTGCGTCAATCGTAGATCCGGGCGACGAGTCGTTGTTCCGTAATCGTAGCCGCACTGCTTCTCAGGGCTTTGTAACGGATCAGGTGCTGCCGAGGTACAAGCCTGACATTGAACGCGCTTTTTCATTGAGTAGGTGAGCCGGATGATTGCAATTCGTAACAATTGAGATAACCATGCGGGTATCGAAGTTCACATAACTCGGAATTATGTGAATTTGTATCGGCAGGCGGAATACCCGCGGCAGCCGGACGACGTTACATAAAATTCAGATATTTGTACGATTGCTTGGGGGGCCGCGGGTTCGAATCCGTTCAAGGCGGAGACGACCGGCAGGGCCCATGCAGATGCGGGGCTTGGTTTGCATCTGCATGGGCGATGTGGATCAGCCATTCATCCGAGTGGCTATGCAGCTTCCCAAACCTGATTGAGGATTTTCGCCGCAAGTGCCGCTTTGTCCTGCGGCAGGAAGCGACCGTCGTGTTGCTGAACGACATCCGGTGTGTCCTGGATGGCATAACTCGCCTGCTCGTATGACCCGGTCTGCTTTAGGATATGGGTTGCCAGAATATCCCGAAGATTATGCGGTCCGTGCGGCAGCAGGCCCTTGATGGCTCCGCGGCCGGTATAGGGATTGTAGATGCCGTAGCGTTGGATCACTGTCCGCCATGCTTCATAGAATTTGGTGGAATCGTATGCCGCGTCCAGACTGGTCGTCTTCACCGTCTTGACGAAAAAGGTGCCGGGATCTTTCGCTGAACCGAGCAGCACACCGCGATGGCGATCGATATAGGCCTCAAGATATTTGTAGAGGTCGAGCAAATCCGGCAGGATCAGGCGAAACGGCTTTTGTCCGAAGAATGATGAGCCTGAGTTCTTGAAGGCGATTGATGGGATGAGGACCTCCCATCCGTTTTCCCGATCGCTCCAGCGCAATTCACCGCATTTCATATCCTCCAGCCGCCGCTCTGATGTCGGAAAATGCCCACGCGGGCACAAACGAAGCTGGCGAAGGTTCTTTTGTCGAAGCCCAAGATGAAGACCCAGGCGAAGCAAAAGGAAAGAGCGGACCGCTTCGGCTGCTGCTCGAGGATAGCGATCTTCATCCGGCATGCGCTTCAGGATTTCATCTGTAATCTTGCGGTACTCCGACAATGGGCTGTCTGCCTCAAGGATCACCATGATCGGCTCGAACGGATCGCGATGCACGCGCATGACACGCTGGATTTCCTTCGAGCGATTGGCAGCGTGCCGGTGGAACGCATCGCAGGCGCCGTGCCAGTCACGCCTCGCAAATTCTATCTCCTCCGGCGCGATCAGCCCTTCGATTGGCTGAACCTTCTTCAGGAGCTCCGGATGCTGGCGGATCCAGCCCACCTCCGCCCGCGTGAGAGCTTGCGCCACCATCAGCATGTCTTCTTCCCACTTGGTGTAGAAGCCGCGGCGCTGCTCCCGCCATTGGAGGTACCAGTCCCAGACGCCCGGGAAGATCAACAGGCCAAAGGTTAGTTGGCGGAGCGGCACACCGCGCCCTTTGACGACGCTGGCGGGTGAGGCAGCGAGGGCACCGAACATGAGGCCGAGATGCTCGACCTTCTGGGATGCGGTTTCCTCTCCCCAAACTCCATTTCGTTGGAAGCCGATTGCGGTCAGCGTCGATGTCTTGAAGCGGATCAGATCGGCCATCTCCATAGCCAACCGCGGCGGCGCATCGACGACGCCGGACAGGAGATCAGGATCTTCAAAGGCCTCGGGATTGTGACTCGTGCTGTCCGGGTTTATTTGTGGTCGTGGAGACAGGGTGCCTACGCCATAGGTGATGCCTGGAAACCGAATTGCATAACGCTGTTTGATTGCCGCCGCCTGGTAGCGACGATAGTCGGTTGAGCCCGAGATGATGAACCGGCGCACCCATTCGATGATTTCCTCCCGCTTGGAGAACGGCAAGCTGCTGAAATTATCCGGAAGATGCCATGCAAGTCGTCGCCGCTCCGCAGCGCTGATGTCGCCCATATCATGGCCGTATAGGGAGCGGGATTGGTGCGGCAGCTTCCCTTTGAAATACCCCTGTCCCAGTCGGTAGCGCCGCTCTATACGGGACAGGATCTCGAAGCTCGTCAAAGATCGCGGCACGCGCTCGCCCTGAACCCACGACAGCAAAGTCTTGTCATCGAACGTCTCGCCCAGGCGAACGACGGCGCGGTAGAGTTGCCAGTAGCTCTCGCCGAACCGGCGCATGTGATAAACGAGCGCATCGTTAAAGCTCGCCGGATCATCGGTCGCCTCAAACAATGGCTCAGGGAATGGACTAATTGGTTTCGGTTGTGGTCCCCTCTGCACTGACGAAGAGGTAGCCGGGGTCTTGTCGGAGAGGATCTGTCGCGGTCTGGAACGCGTCGCAGTTTCCACCTTGCGCCGAACGGTATTGCGCGATTTCGTGCGTGTTTTCGTCGACTGTATGTCATCGGCGGCAGGCGGTTCTCCGAGCCAGCGGATAATCGCGTCCAGTCCCGGACGGAGCGCCTTCTTCAAATCGGCTGACAATTGGTTTTCGATCCCGCATGCCTCGCCAATGGCCGTCCAATCCATACGGCCACTAACGATCGGTGGTGGCCGGCGGTGGATGACAAGACCAACGAGATAGGGCCGAATGCTTTCCAGAACTCGCTGTGAGGCGATTGGCGCGATGCGCACCTCGCAGAAATCCGAGATTTTTCGTTGAAAGTGATGAATTGAAAGATCGTGTGTTGCCATGCTCTTATTCCATATCTCTCGAATACCGGTGTCGAGGGCGGGCGGGAATAGGAGTGGACGTTTAACAAATGGTATTGCCGCAGCGGCGAGCTTTTGGGGCTAGGCTCAGGTTCCCAGATTTCAAATGAAGCATCATGAGCCTCATGCTAAAGGTTGCAGATGGGATTCGGGGTTTTCATTCACCGGTCAGATTCGATTTACGACGATAGCCCGGCTGAACAATACCAGTTCCCGGGTCAGTATCTCGGTCGTGTCCAGGCCTGTGTAGGTGACTGGATCGTCTACTACGAGCCTCGGAAAGTCGCAGCGACCCGCGGCTATTTTGCTGTCGCCAAGGTTGAACGGGTTATTCCTGATCCGAAGGCCCCCGGCATGTATCTGGCGCTGATCGAACAAGGCAGCTATCTCGACTTCATCAATCCCGTTCCGTTCAGCGGACCAGACGGTGTCATAGAGCGAGGCGTGCTGAATGAAGAGGGCCGCATTTCGGGCAGAGCACAGGCCGCAGTCCGGCCGATATCCGCAGCAGATTTCAACCGCATCGTATCTATTGGCATAGACGAGCATGAGCCTGAACTGCCTCGGCTGGATGAGCCGGGGGTGACGCATGCGGTCGATGGATTTGCAGATGAAGCTCAAGCGCCGTTCATGTTCGAGCAGGAGCGCGACCGGGTTACGCAACTCTCGTCGCGGATCGTTCGAAATCGGCTGTTTCGCCGCCTCGTTCTTCACGCTTATGACAAACGATGCGCCATCACGGGATTGAAGCTCATCAACGGTGGTGGCCGGGCAGAGGTCGACGCCGCACATATCCGGCCGGTGGAAGCGAGCGGGCCTGACATTCTTTCCAACGGAATTGCTCTTTCGGGCACCGCACACTGGATGTTTGACCGCGGTCTGATTGGCCTTTCGGACGATCTTGATATCCTGATATCGCGTCAGGCGAATGATCCTGACAGCATTCAAGGACTCCTCAACAAGACCGGGAAGGCGATCGTGCCTAGCAGGGTTTTCGAGAGGCCACATCCCCAGTTCCTGAGATGGCACCGTGAGAACTGTTTCAAGCAGTAAACATTTGGGTAGTCCTGCGGTGATGTGGATTCATCCCGATCGGTTCTATTTCAGTCAGTTGGCGCCAGTAATCCTAAAATCATCCCGATCGGTTCTTTTGTCTTCCTTTTGCACCATCTGATGATATAATCATCCCGATAGGGGTGATTATGGAAAAGATCAAAGATACGAAAAGCCTCGGCATGCTAATCCGTCAGGAGCGCAAACAGCAAGGGTTAACCCAGGAGCAACTCGCCGGGGTGATTGGTGTGGGGGTACGTTTTCTGCGTGAACTCGAGGCCGGCAAAGAGAGCTGCCAGATTGGCCGTGCGATGCAAGTCTTGGCCGGTCTTGGCCTTCTTGTTTCGGTCGGGCGTCGCCAGGGCCCGCGATCATGACCCGGGTATTGGACGTCTATTTTCGCGACACCAAGGCGGGCGTACTCGGCCGGCTTGACGACGGCCTGCTGACTTTTGCCTACGATGGCGCGTATCTCCTGGACCAACGATCGCGTGCGATCTCGTTCTCGATGCCCCTGCAGGAAGAAGCCTTCGGTGATCAGGTGGTGCGCCCGTTTTTCTCCGGTCTCTTGCCTGACGAAGGCGCGCGGCAACGCCTCGCTGGGGCGCTCGGCCTTTCGGCAGGCAATGCCTTCGGACTACTGGAAGTTATCGGGGGCGAATGCGCAGGTGCCTTGTCACTCTATCCGACCGGCACGGTGCCCGAACCTCCCGGCCAGTCCCAAGCCGAAATTCTCACTTCGGAACGTCTGGATGAAATTCTCAGCAGGCTGCGGACCCGGCCTTTGCTTGGCGGAGACGAGGGCATTCGCCTATCGCTCGCCGGCGCGCAGGATAAACTGGCGGTCATTGTCGATGGAGATTCCATTGCCTTGGCAAAAGACGGCAGACCAACGACCCATATCTTGAAACCAGTCATCCAGGCTTTGGAAGGCACGGTGGAGAACGAGTATTTTTGTATGCGGCTGGCTGCTCGCCTCAAGCTGCCGGTACCCCATGTCGAGATACGCCTAGCCCGGGCGACTGCCTTTCTCCTGGTTGAGCGTTATGATCGGACGAAAGCTGCAGACGGTATCATTGAGCGCTTACACCAGGAAGACTTTTGCCAGGCCCTTAGCGTCCCGCCGGAGCTGAAGTATGAGGCCGAGGGCGGACCGGGGACAGGACATGCTCTCGGGCTGATCGACCAGGCCTGCGCTAGACCTGTCGCGGATCGGTTGCAATTCATCCGCATGCTGATCTTCCATTATCTCGTCGGCAACGCCGATGCCCACGGCAAGAACTACGCCCTGCTTTATGGCTCCGATGAACCGGATCTGGCACCGATCTACGATGTCGTTTGCACGGCCGTTTATCCTCGCTTGTCAAAGAGGCTCGCCATGAAGATTGGCGGCCGCGATGTGCCCGACACGATCCAGCTGAAGCATTGGGCGACACTTGTGCCCGAAACCAAATCTTCTCAGCGCATCCTTGTTCGCGACCTTGCCCAAATGGCGGAAAGGATTGTGAGCGAGGCTGATATCCTTCTTGCAGAGTTGGCAGACGAGGGGATCAATCATCCCATCCTGAGCGCAATTCGCAAGGTCATCTCAAGCCGGGCTGGTTCATTGCAGAGAGTCACGCAGCAGGTATCTTAAGTGTTTGAATGGTCGCGGATATCTAGCGCTTTGTCCTTCGACCAACGGGCCGCGGGTTCGAATCCGTTCAAGAGCTAAATTCCTTGAGAGATAAATCCGAACAACCTGGCAAACATATATTCATCGGCTAACAGCTCGGAGAAAGAACGACACCCCCAGTCTTGGCTGTCGTCCTCTCTCGATTGCCTGCTCGCTTGGTTGCCTGGAAACCATCCGCTTTGCAAAAAGGCCACTGGA
This sequence comes from Neorhizobium sp. T6_25, assembly GCF_002968555.1. Taxonomy (NCBI): domain Bacteria; kingdom Pseudomonadati; phylum Pseudomonadota; class Alphaproteobacteria; order Hyphomicrobiales; family Rhizobiaceae; genus Neorhizobium; species Neorhizobium sp. T6_25. The sequence continues at coordinate 110,027 of NZ_PVBL01000018.1, read as the reverse complement.
CGATTAGCGCAGGCTTAGGGGAGTTCACCCAGCGGTGTCTGACTGTCTGGCTTTCGCGTATCAGATTAGGCTTTCTAGCCTGCAGCTTCCAGGATAAGCTCCGCGACCTCGCCCGGGTGCGAGATCAGCGAGAGATGGCTGGCTTTTATTTCGATTGCCTTTGCGTCCATGCGTTTGGCGAGAAAGCGCTGCAGATCCGGGTTGATCGTGCGGTCCTCGCTCGACACCGCATAATAGCTGGGCTTGTGGCGCCAAGCGGCTTCGGTAACTTTGCCTGAGAGTAGTGCCTTCCGGAACGGATACTGCGTTGCGTAAAGCACTTCGGCACGAGCCCTTGGGATATCGCCGGCGAAGTCCTCAAGGAACGCCCTCTCGGTTAGCCTGCCTTCCTCGCCGTCGAAAACAATACCGGCAGATGCGGGAGGTGTAGGATAAGTCTTGGCCAATGCGGCGAAGTCCTCGTTCGCATCTGGGGCACGGGCTGCGATATATACGACAGCGGACACATGCGGATGCATACCTGCCTGCGTTACGACCATTCCGCCGAATGAGTGCCCGACAAGGACGGTTGGGCCGTCCTGCCGCGCCAGCACGCGCTCGGCAGCCGCAATCGACTCGGGTAGGGTGGTCAGAGGGTTCTGGACCGACGTGATATTCAGACCTTTGGGCTGTAGCCTGGATATGACCTCGCTCCAGCAGGAGCCATCGGCGAAAAGCCCGTGGACGAAGACGATGTTGCGGGTCTTTTGTGGGCGGGCAATCGCTGGTGCGGCCATGCTGTTGGTTGAAACTAGCGATGCCGCCGCACCGGCAAGCAATGCAGTTGAAAATTTGCGTCTGTTCATGATCATCCGGGACTCCTTTCGTGATAAAGCACATGCTTCGGGGGAGTCTTTCGATGCCGAGTCCTCGATATTACACTGTCACGATTATGTGATCGTTGGGCAAAATCGGAATATTTTCGAAATGCCACGTAATAACAGGTCTCGTCCAACGAAGTTACGGATGCATGGACACACGGGAAGACAGATGGGCGAAAGCGATGCGGGCCGAACGTACTGGAGATAGTGCTGCCTATGAAGCCTTTCTTCGGGACTTCGCGTCTTCGGTGCGCAGGATCGTCGAAGCACATCTGCGGCGCATGCGCTTCAGTCTCGCAGAGGTAGAGGATGTCGTCCAGGAGGTGTTGATCGCCGTTCACTCCCGTCGCAATCAATGGGATACGCAGAGGGCTCTGCTTCCCTGGCTGAATGCAATTGCGCGCTACAAGATCATTGATGCAAGCCGGCGCCTAGGACGGGATGCACGCGTGCGCATTGATCTGACCGAGGAGGAATGGGCTGGCATCTTTTCTTCGGAGGCGTTCGATCCGGAGCGCAATCCGGCAGATGTCGAGAAACTCATTTCTGCCCTGCCTCGTGGCGAACAGGCTGCTGTCCGCGCCATCGGTCTTCAGGGCGCATCGACCAAAGATGCGGCAGAACGGCTCGGATCAAGTGAAGGGGCGGTGCGGGTCGCGTTCCATCGCTCCTTAAAGAAACTGATGGTTGCCGCGCGGAGAAAAGGCTTCGACCATGGATGACACCCAACGGCTGACGGGGCGGACCGACGATCTGATCAAGGGATTGGCAACGCAGGCAGGAAAACGATCGTCGGCAACACCCAGTCTCTCCATTGTCCTTGCCGCTGCCATGGTCTTTTCGATCTTGGCGGCAACTGGCGTGGTTCTGCTGATTGCCGGGGCGCGTTCAGATCTCGCGCGGATCTTGCCGACCTGGACGTTCCAGTTCAAAGTCATCGGCGTGGCGCTTATCGCAGCTGGCGCGTTTCAGCTCGCTAGGACCGTGGTACGACCGGGCCGGGCGCTTCGTGCGTTGCTGTGTCTTGCTCCAGGCGTAGCGTTCCTGCTTGCCGGAGCATTGCTCGACCGGAGCGGCTTTCCATTGCTTGGGGTTCACACTTATTCGGTGTCAAGTTGTGCAGGCATCATCATTATGGCTTCCATTCCTGCGTTGGCTGCTTTTCTTGCTGCCATGCGGGCAGGAACGCCTACGCGGCTTGGCCGAGCAGGCGCTGTCGCGGGTTTGCTCGCAGGTTCCGTCGGTGCCCTTGCCTATACGATCGCTTGTCTCAACGATGGCGCTGCCTTCGTCGCAATATGGTATTCGGTTGCTATCGCGTTCGTGACTGCGTTGGGAGCGGCTACTGGCCCAAGATTGTTGAGGTGGTAGCTGGCTGAGGTCGGCAATGGATGCAACGTCCCCCACACATTTCTGGGATACGGCAAAGAAGGAGCCCCGGACATCGGCATCAATTCCATGCGATGTCGTGTCGCGTGCAGATGATCGTAATTTGATAAGCCAGACCGATATTCCGAGGTAGGGGTAAAGATGTCGATTTTCGACCAATGACAGAGCAAGAAAAAATGAGCAATTTCACACGCAGCGTAACCACACCTGCACGAACAATTTATCCCCCACAATCCATTAGCGTAGAAGCCCAGGCGTCGCTGTCACGCCTGGTAGACGAGGACGGCAGCCCGATCAACGCGCGGTATGAAATGCCGTCCCCAGAGGATTTTTCAGGCTGGATGGCGATCAAAGCCGCAGTAGATGCGCATTACGCCGCCGCGGCAAAAGATCTTGCAGGGAGTTTGCAGTCCACAGTCGAGACAATTGTAGTCGAACAAGCAACGATCCATGTCGCGACGCCGCACAGATCGTTTCATGAGCGTAGCGCACTCATCGACCTGCATGGCGGCGCATTGGTGTTCGGAGGCGGAGAGGCCTGTCGCGTCAGTGCGAGACGCCAAGCTCACCAGCATGCCGTTCGATGCTACGGCGTCGATTACCGGATGCCGCCCGAGCATCCCTATCCGGTCGCTCTTGATGACTGCTTGGCCACGTACCGTCATGTGTTGAACGGTCATTCTCCCGAGAAGGTGGTCATCCTGGGGAGATCGGCAGGCGGCAATCTCGCGACTGCCATGCTGCTACGGGCGAGAGATGAAGGCATGCCAATGCCCGGCAGATTAGTCTTGCTCTCTCCACAGGTTGACCTCACCGAATCGGGCGACAGTTTCCAAACAAACCAGATGCTTGATCTGGTTCTGCCTCGCCCGCTTAGATCAAGCAACCTGCTCTACGCTGGTGGTGCAGATCTTTCCAATCCCTATCTATCGCCACTCTTTGGCGATCTGCGGGGCTTCCCGCCGACATTTCTCCAGACCGGCACGCGTGACCTGTTCCTATCGAACACGGTGAGGATGCATCGAGCCTTGCGAAAAGCTGGCGTGGAAACAGAATTGCACGTCTTTGAAGCCATGCCCCATGGTGGCTTGATGGGTGGGACGCCGGAAGACCAGGAACTCGAAGCGGAGATCCACCGGTTCGTCATGGCAAGCTGGAACTGAGGCGGGGAACCAGACAGGTTTGACGCAGCTCCTCTGTTGTCCTGCTACAGCCCTGGCCACATTCCGCCGTCAAGTCGGAGGTTTGCTCCTGTGATATAGCCGGCACGGGGGCTCGAGAGAAATGTAATCGCATCCGCAATCTCCTCGAGGGTTCCAACCCTTCCTAGGGGCACCTCAGCAAACATTGGCAGGATTTCTCTCTCTACGTCATTCCAGGCGGCGTCGATGGCCACGCCCCTCTCAATGGCTTTCTTACGAAATGTGGTATCCAAACTGATGCTATGCACCGTTCCAGGCGACACGGTGTTTGCGGTGATGCCGTGTGCAGCAACGTCTTTTGCGAGCGACGCCGTCATCGCGATCATGGCTGCTTTGGCGGCAGAGTAGTCCGGTCGACTTGCAGGCGGCATCAGGGCCGCCAAGCTTGAGATGTTTATGATCCGACCCCACCGCGACGCTTTCATTGCGGGCAGAACGAGCGAGATGATCCTCACAGATGCGAGCACGTTCCTGTCATAGACAGCCGCCCATGTCTCAGAGTTCGTTGAGGTCCAATCCTCTGCCGGGCCAGATCCGCCGGCATTATTGATCAGGATGTCGATCGACCCTGCTGTAGCCTTGGAATCCCTAACAAGACGGTCAACCTGATCCGACACTGTCAGGTCACCGACTACCGCGAATGCCCGACCTCCAGAGGATATGATGTCATGCGCGACTTCCTCCGTTTTCATTCTGTCGCGACCGTGGACAAGAACGGTTGCCCCTTCCTTCGCGAGGCCTCTGGCCACACCCTCGCCAATCCCCTTGCTGCTTCCCGTGACCAGCGCAACCTTGTTTTGGAGTTGTAAGTCCATGATATTTGATCCGTGTTATCGTCTCCGGCAGATATGAGGTTCGTCGATGAAACAGGCAATTACGCACTTTAAAGTGCCTGTCGAGGACAGGGCGACATGCCTCGGAGCCGACGGTTCTGTCTCTCATGTCAGCAGGGTGCTTCGGATGATCACAGGACGTTGGAAACTGCCGATCCTTTTCCGATTGTTCGCCGAACCATCATTGCGGGCATCGCAGTTCATGAGAGACATACCTGGGATATCCCAGAAGATGCTAACGCAACATCTCAGGGAGCTGGAAATTGACGGCCTCATAATCCGGCACGACTTTCAAGAGCAGCCTCCTCGAGTTGAATACTCGCTGAGTTCAGCAGGCCGCGGGCTTATGCCGATTTTGATGGCGGTCCGGGAATTCTCTCGGGATTATCCCGTCGATCGGCGTCGCTAACTAACCTGGGTGCCGAACGCTTGGCGCATCATCCCGAAAATATCGCTTGTATTGTGGACCGAATGGTTCCATATATTTGCCATGGTCAAGCGCACTCAAATATCCGCGTCCGTTGGTCGCCCTCGAGAATTCGAACTCGATGAAGTAGTTCGAAAAGCAATGCACGTATTTTGGAATCGTGGATATCACGATGCATCCCTTCCCGACTTGCTTGAGGGCATGGAACTTTCCAGAGGCAGCTTTTATAAGGCTTTCGTCGACAAGAGAGGCATCTATCTGCGCGCCCTCGACGCTTACATCGAGGACGCCGTTCGCTCGATCGGTGAAACGCTGCATTCCAATCCGTCGCCCAAAGCAGCAATTCGAGACGCTTTCTCGCAACAAGTGGATCAAGCATCCGGGCCGGAAGGTTTGCGTGGCTGCTTTGTCGTCTTTGCAGCCGTCGAAATGCTTCCAGAGGATAAAGAGGTCGCACCACGTATTTCCCGGCTGTTCCGGCGGCTGCAAGATCTTTATGCGGCGGCGATAATAAGAGCGCAGGCCTTGGGCGAAATCGATCCCGAGCTGGATGAACGAACGCTTGCCAGGTTCCTCGTGTGTCAGATTCAGGGCATGCGGGTCCTTGCCAAAGCAGGAGCGGATCGCGCTGAGACGAGGGCCATGGTCGAACTGGCGCTAAAGGCGCTTGGCTGACTTCAATTTGGAACCAATAGGTTCCAAATTTTTAACATTGCAAACCTTCGATCGATTTTTTGGTCGATGTGGAGACACTTATGAGAGACACGAGCAATCCCGATGACAAACTCGATCCACGTCGATGGATTGCACTGATCATCCTTTTGACCGGCGCCTTTTTGCCACCGCTTGACTTCTTCATCGTCAATGTGGCGCTGCCCTCGATCCGGGCGGATTTCAGAGCCTCTGCGTCAACGATGCAGCTGATTATCTCCGGTTACGCCACCACCTATGCTGTGATGCTGATCACTGGCGGCAGGCTTGGAGATCTCTATGGTAGACGAAATGTCTTTTTGGTTGGGATGATCGGGTTTGCAGCCGCATCTGCCTTATGCGGGTTTGCCTGGTCTCCAGCCGCGTTGGTCGCCGGCCGTATCATTCAGGGGTTTGCAGCGGCAATTATGGCACCGCAAGCCTTGGCTTCCATCAATGCGATTTTCCCAGACCACGAAAAATCAAAAGCCCTCAGCTTTTATGCCCTGACTTTTGGGGTGGCATCGATGGTTGGTCTGTTTCTCGGCGGAGCGCTAATCGCACTGAATATCTTCGGTCTCGGATGGAGGGCCATTTTCCTGATCAACCTCCCGGTGATCGCGATCGCTGCGCCGCTGGCCTCCTTCATGTTGCGCGAAACCCGCTCGGAACACCCAAGCAAGCTGGATTTGGGCGGAGCCTTGCTGGTCGCGCTCGCACTTTCTGCCCTGATCGCGCCGCTGATCGAGGGCCGGGAGCAGGGGTGGTCAATCTGGTTGCTTCTAATGCTCTGTGCTTCACCACTGCTTTTCGTCTTGTTCTGGCGGTATGAGCGATACGTCGAGACAGCGGGCGGAAATCCTATCCTTGAACCAAGCCTGCTGAACGTCTCGGGGTTGAAGCGCGGGTTGACAGCTGCCTTCTTCTTCTACTCTCTGGCGGCATTCTGGCTCGTATTCTCGGTTTATCAACAGAGCGGCCTTGGCCGCACGCCATTTGAAGCCGGGCTGGCCATCCTGCCTGCCGCAGCCGGTTTTGTCCTTGGCCCTTTTGCAAGCGAGCGCGTCCTCCGCTTCTTTGGAAGATACTCCGCTGCCATTGGCATGGGGCTGCAAGCCGGCGGCCTGTTTGCAACGGCCGCCCTGATCTCAAGTGATTATGCCCAGTTTCTTTCTCTAGCGCTCTTTCTCATTGGAGCGGGGCAGGGGATCGCGCTTCCAAACCTTTTGAAGAGCGTCGTGCAGCGCGTCGCCAGACCGCAATCGGGACTGGCCTCCGGCCTCATCAATTCCACACTTCAGATTGGCGGCGCATTCGCGGTTGCACTCATTGGCGGGTTGTTCTTCTTGATTTTGGGGTCTGCAACCGATGCCAGATCCATCGGCCGGGCATATAGTCTGGCAGCAGTCGCAATCGCACTCTGTCTTCTCGTCGCAGGATGGCTTTCCGCCGGCCTTCCGTCGAACAACGCGGTGCGCCGATGAGCACGCGCATTGACGGGCTCAATGACCAACCCTGCATTGACGGCTTGATCATTCCCGCCTCCACGTCGGTCCCCACAAGAGGACCATTCTCTACAGCTTGAAACAGAACTATTTCGGAGAAAACCGCCATGAACAACATCCATGATCTTCCTCTTTCGAGTAAGAGCGCGCTTGTTACCGGTGCAGCACGCGGGATCGGCGCGGCTATCGCGCTGAAGCTGGCTAAAGATGGTGCCGACGTTGCGATCACCTATGAGAAGTCGGCCGAAAAAGCCGAAGCTCTCGCCGCCGAGATCAGAACTATGGGCCGCAAAGCTGTGGCCATTCAGGCCGATGCAGCAAGCACGGCCGCCGCGACGGCTACCGTCGAGCGGACCGTCGCTGAACTTGGCGGCCTCGACATTCTGGTTAACAATGCCGGCGTCCTCTTCGCAGGAGATTTCGCGGTACAGCCACTGGAGGAAATAGATCTGCAACTGAACGTCAATGTTCGCGGCGTGTTTCTGATCACTCAGGCAGCGCTGAAACACATCCCGAATGGCGGCCGTATCATCAGCACCGGAAGCAATGCAGGCCTGGCGGTGCCATTTGCAGGAATCGCGGTTTATGCGGCGACCAAATCAGCGCTGGAAAGCTTCACGCGCGGTCTGGCGCGTGAACTGGGTCCGAGGGAGATTACCGTCAATCTGGTCCGACCGGGGCCGATCGACACTGAGATGAACCCTTCCGACGGTGCTCTCGCGCCTGCCATCCTGCCAAAACTGTCGATCGCCCGGTACGGCAGAACCAGGGAAGTGGCAGAGGCCGTTGCGTTCCTCGCTGGTCCAGGTGCAGCCTACATCACCGGCTCGGGTATTCTTGTCGATGGCGGCATAAGCGCCTGAGTATTGGCGCGAGGCGGCGGACCGTACGCTTCGAGCACCGCGTTCTGTTCAACGGCACCGAAAAAAGGTGGAGAAACATGGAGTATACACGCCTTAGAACCGCTAGCCTTGGGATTTCGCGCCTCCGCCCTGGATGCATACTTTTGCGCGAACCTGAAACAGATGGAACCGGAGAAAGCATTTGAAGACCATCGGCATACTTGGCGGAATGTCCGCCGCCTCGACGCAGATTTACTATCGTGAACTCTGCCGGCTCACCCGCGAGACCCTGGGAGGACTTCATTCTCCTGAGCTTCTCATACGATCCGTCGACTTTGATGAAATCGAAAGGTTGCAGGTGTCTTCCAATTGGGAAGCGGCGGCAGATATCCTGAATGAGAAAGCCATTGCTTTGGAGCGTGGTGGCGCCGAGCTCCTCATCCTGGCGACGAACACCATGCACAAGGTGGCGGACAGGATCCTGGCCGGGGTGTCGATCCCGTTCGTACACATCGCGGACGCCACGGCGACGGCGATCCTCGACGGCGGCTTTCGCAAGCCGGGCCTGATGGCGACCGCCTTCACGATGGAGCATAACTTCTATACCGACCGCCTGGCTGCCCGGGGACTGTTGCCGACAATTCCTGAAGCCGGAGATCGAGCGGAGACTCATCGCATCATCTACGACGAGCTGTGTTGCGATGTCGTAACCAATGCAAGCCGTTCGACGTACGAATTGATTGCGCAGCGACTGATCGATCGAGGCTGCGACTGTCTTATCCTTGGTTGCACGGAGGTGGGCATGCTGTTGGACCAGGATAATGTCGCCGTCCCTGTCTTCGATACGACCCTCATTCACTGTGAAGCGGCTCTTAGGGCGGCACTGGATTGATGTGCTGCCGGTTGTGGCTCGGCGGATATCTCGTACGAGGCGCTCTGGGTTCAGGTCTTGGCGAATGGGGTTAAACCTGTTCTCCAAGGTGCTGTTGGACCCATTTCACCTCTTCCGATGCCGTACGCCCGAAATGCCGTCTGAAATCGCGGCTGAATTGAGCGGGACTGACATAACCGACCGATGCAGCCACGGCAGCAATGGTCCCGCTCTGGCGCGCAATCATGAGTCTCGCCTCGTGGAGTCGCATCGCCTTTACGTATTGCATCGGACTTGAGCCGGTCAGGTTTTTGAAATGAACGTGGTACGAAGGGACGCTCATGCCCACGCTTTTGGCAAGATCCGCGACAGTGATGTCAGAACCATAGTTCTCGCGCAGCCACGCTACGCTTTCGACCAGTTTTCCAGACGTCCCCTTTCGCTGAAGGGCCGCGATCATCGCGCCGCCTTGCGGGCCGACCATGACGCGGTAGTGCAATTCGCGCAGGATGGAGCTTCCGATCACAGCGACCTCGGCCGGGCTTTGGAGCGCCTTGACCAGGCGTAGCAGCACGTCCTGGATGCTGCGGTCCATCCTGCTGGAGAATAGCCCTTTCGGCGTGGCGCTCGGAGAACCTGCATGTTGTTCGACCTGCATGGCGATTTCTGCCGCCACCTGCATGTCGAACTCGAGATAGATCGCCAGCAACGGCCTCTGCTGACTGGCTCTGGAAGTCATCCTGAAGGGAACGGGTACCGAAACGGCAAGATAGTGATCCTCATCGTAAAGGTAGGCTTCCCCATCCAAGATGCCGTACTTGCTTCCCTGTAATACGAAGACTGCCCCCGGCTTATAGAGAACCGGCACGTCGTTGAGGACTGCTTCAGTGCGCAGGATACGGACACAACCGATTGCCGTCTGATTGTAGCCGAGACGAGGAGCAAGTTGCCCCGCCAGGGCGACAAGCCGGTCATGGCCAACGGACGGTTCTTCATAAATCATAGGATTTGGCAAAATATCGAGAGGATTCGCAATCGAGCTAAGAGAGCCATCAGATTATCTGTCAACATGTATAAATCAAGGAGTTTCGAAAATGTCGAGCAAAACGTTTTTCATAACGGGTGTAAGTTCGGGTTTCGGGTTGGCGATCGCCACTGCCGCTATTGACGCCGGTCACAAGGTTATCGGCACCATCCGCTCTGAGGCCTCGCGCAAAGCCTTGGCGGACACTCTTCCGACGCTACACCCGGTTCTTTGCGACGTCACCGAATTCGACCGCATCCCGGACGTCGTCCGACAAGTCCAGGACGAACACGGGCCGGTCGATGTGCTGATCAACAATGCCGGGTACGGTCATGAGGGCGTTCTTGAGGAATCGCCAATCGAAGAGATGCGCCGTCAGTTCGACGTGAACGTGTTCGGCGCCGTCGCCGTGGCTAAGGCGTTTCTTCCGAGGTTCCGCGAGCGCCGCCGTGGCTTTGTCGTCAATGTCACGTCGATGGGCGGGATGATCACCATGCCCGGCATCGCTTATTACTGCGGCAGCAAGTTTGCTCTTCAAGGCATTTCCGAGGTCATGCGCTCGGAAATGGCGCCGTTCGGAGTTCACGTGACAACGCTTTGCCCCGGCTCATTTCGCACGGACTGGGCGGGACGTTCCATGATCCGGACGGAGAGGTCAATCGCGGATTACGATAGCCTCTTCGATCCGATTCGCGAGGCGCGCCAGGCCGCGAGCGGCAAGCAGCTCGGTGACCCCCAAAAGCTGGCCGCAGCGGTGCTTACTCTCATCGGATCGGACAATCCCCCGCCGCAGCTCCTCCTCGGCAGCGATGCCCTCAGGCATGTGACAGCGCGGATCGAGCGTTTGCAACAAGAACTCGACGCTTGGAAAGCTCTCACAATTTCGACGGACGGCTAAACAAAAAGATGGATTGCTCTTGACGTCCTGCCTACTAGAAGGTAGAAGGCTCACATGAGCAATCTTTCGACCACTTCCGACGACATCCTGGCCTCCGCGCGCAGTCTTTTGATGAGCGGGGGCTACAATAGCTTCAGCTATGCAGATATCTCCGAAATGGTCGGGATTCGCAAAGCCAGTATCCACCATCATTTCCCGAGTAAGGCCGATCTGGTGCGTGAACTGGTCAAGCGTTACCGGGAAGATGGCGAGGCGAGCATCGTTACGCTTGAGCAGAACGTGCCGGACGCACTAGACACGCTCAAGGTTTATGCAAACCATTGGTCGAAATGCATTGAAGATGCGAGCAGGCCATATTGCATATGCGCTTTGCTGGCCAGTGAATTGCCATCTCTTCCGCCGGAAGTTGCAACCGAGGTGACGAAGTTCTTTCGCTTTATTTCATCATGGCTGACGAAGGTGATGGAGCGTGGAAGCAAAAGTGGAGCGCTCAATCTCACAAGCGAACCGCACGTTGAAGCCGAAGCATTTCTAGCAACGGTGTATGGCGCGATGCTCTCGGCGAGAGCCTACGGGAAACCGGAGGTGTTTTCGACGATACTTGCACCAGCTCTCGCCCGTCTTACCCCTACCGTCCCTCACTAACCCTAGGGTGCCAAGACCCCAGGTAAATTACATCCCTCGAAACTACCAACTAGTAGGAAGATAAAAATGAAAAATGCTTTCCCCGCTTTGGCCCTCGGGCTGGCCAGCGTCTTTTCTGTAACCGTCTTTTCAACACCCGCATCTGCTGAAGATAAGAAAGCCGCGCCGATCCATGTGCGCGGCAGCATCGTCGACTACCAGGGTTCAGAGCTCAAAGTGAAGACGCGCGAAGGCGAGACAATCGATGTGGCGCTTGCCGACGACTGGAAGGTGGCAGGCGTCGCGGATGCCAATGTAACCGACATCAAGCCGGGCGATTTTGTGGGTATCGCATCCTTGCCAAAAGCCGATGGTGGCGATGGCGCGCTTGAGGTCCTCATTTTCCCGCCGGCAATGAAAGGCCTTGGCGAAGGCAGCTACGGCTGGGATCTGAAGCCCGACAGCAGCATGACCAATGCGACTGTCGCAGATGCCGTCAGAGGGGTCGATGGCCGGACGGTCACCGTTACCTATCATGGCAAGGAAAAGAAGATCGCCATTCCGGATGGAACGCCTGTCGTGACCATTGCCGCCGCCACCAAGGATGATCTCATTCCCGGCGCCGTTGTCTTTATCACCGCCGAAAAGGCTGCAACAGGCCCGATCGCCCACCAGGTGGTCGTCGGCAAGAATGGCGTGGTTCCCCCCATGTGAAGACCACGCCGTCACTGGCCGGAGCAGCCGCCTTACTGCTTCGGCCAGCGACTACAGATCGACGCTGCTTGGTCTGCAGCCGTTAAATGCACAGATGAAAGACGCTGAGATGAGCGCAGACGCTTCCAATGACAATGTTCAATATCCTCGGACGATCTTTATCCGCCGCCACTCCGTCGTGACCCGGCTCACGCATTGGCTAAACGTGCTCTGCCTGAGCTTTCTTCTGTTGAGCGGTCTGCAGATCTTCAACGCCCATCCCGAGCTCTACTGGGGCCATTATGGCGCCGACGGTGATCCTGCTGTCTTGACGATCGGTGCCGATGATGCGGCCGGGCCAAGCGGTTTCGTGCGTGTTGTGGGGGTACAGATACCGACGACCGGTATGCTTGGTGTTTCCGAGGTTGATGGGGAGCCGACTGCACGCGCTTTCCCGTCCTGGGCGACGATCCCGTCGTTTCAGGATCTTGCGGCCGGTCGTCGCTGGCACTTCTTTTTCGCCTGGCTGTTTGTGATCAATGGCATCGTCTATTTCGGCTTCAGCTTGCTGAGCGGCCATTTCAGGCGCGACCTCGCCCCAACGGCGCATGAGCTCTCACCGAGCCACCTCGGCCGTGAAGTCCTCGACCATGCTCGGCTGCGCTTTCCGAAAGGGGAGGAGGCCAAGCGCTACAATGCCCTTCAGAAGCTGGCCTACCTTGCAGTGGTTGTCATTCTGCTGCCTCTGATGGTGCTGACCGGGCTCACGATGTCACCCGGAATCGACGCCGCTCTCCCCGCCCTGGTCGATATCTTCGGCGGACGCCAGTCCGCGCGTACCATCCACTTCATCACAGCGTCGGCGCTCGTCATCTTCGTCATCGTGCATGTGGCGATGGTCGTGTTGTCGGGGACCTGGAACAACATCCGCTCGATGGTCACCGGACGTTACGCTATCCACGAGGAAGGACCGAACGCATGAGCACGTTTCTCACTCGCCGCAGATTCCTGATTGGCAGCAGCCTGGGCGCCAGTGCTCTGACTCTTTCCGGATGTGATCTGCTGGACCAAAACGCAGACGTCGCCAATATCCTTCGTTCGGCCGAGCAATTGACCATGAAGGCCCAAAGACTGCTTCAGGGGCGCGATGCTCTGGCGCGCGAGTTCGATGAGAAGGACATTTCTCCATCGTTTCGCGTCAATGGAACGAGTGTTCCCGATAGCGAGGAATATGCGGAACTGCTGGAAGGCAAGTTTGCAAACTGGCGGCTGAAGATCGACGGTCTTGTTGATCAACCTCGAGAATTTTCGCTTGCCGATCTGAGGGTGCTTCCGTCCCGGACGCAGATCACGCGCCATGACTGTGTCGAAGGCTGGAGTGCGATCGGCAAATGGACAGGAGTTCCGCTCGGCAGCCTGCTGCATCTGACCGGACTCAAGCCCACGGCGCGCTATGTCGTGCTGCATTGTGCAGACGAGCTCGAAAAGACGCTCGATGGAAGCGGCCGCTACTATGAGAGCATTGATCTCATCGACGCGGTTCATCCGCAAACCATCCTTGCCTACCAGATGAACGGCCAGGATCTCAGCGTTGGCCATGGCGCCCCCTTGCGTCTGAGGGTCGAGCGGCAGCTCGGTTACAAACAGGCGAAGTACATCATGCGCATTGAGCTGGTCGACAGCTTCGCCGGCCTGTGGGGCGGCAACGGCGGCTATTGGGAAGATCGCGGGTACGAATGGTACGCCGGCATCTAAGGCGTTCGCCCGGTAAATCAAAGGATCATAGTTCATGACTAGACGCAGAATTCAGGAAGTGATGCCGATTCCCGCGGTCGCGTCGTCACGGCAGGTCGAGATCAACCAGACTAGTTCGATCTTAACCGATCCTGACGGCAGATGGGTCGCAAAGCGGCAAGGGGCGATCAACGAGGCGTTCGAGAAGCGCATGCGCTTGGAGAGCGAGAAGTCCGGCGAGGCAAAGGCTCATTCCCAAGACGAACCGCGGGACTTTGGTATTTCCGAAGTCGGGAAACTTTCCGGCGAAAGCGAGCGGATCGGACGTACTGAATGGGACGAGAACACGCCGTTCGGCAAGCATGTCGGCTTCGTCTGACGACGCTTGCGCAAACCATCCATAAACCAATTCAGGAAGTGGAAGAAAATAATGTCGAACAATCGGACCTCCCGCGCCACACGCGACAACGACCAGTGGCTCAAGCAGTATTATTTTATCCGGGCGGCCTTCTCGGTGCTGTGGGTCGCGGCTGCGTTGACTCTCGGACAGCATTCCTTCGCACTTGCTGCCGTACTGCTGATTATCTACCCGGCTTGGGATGCTGCCGCTAACGTCGTTGATGCCGCCAGGAGCGGTGGCTTTGCCGTCAACCGGAGCCAGATGATCAACGTCACAGCAAGTTCTATCATGACGATTGCCGTGATCTTGGCGCTGACAATGAGCATGAACTGGGTTCTCGGCGCCTTCGGCCTATGGGCCATCTTTTCCGGGCTGCTGCAGCTTGGGACTGCCGTCCGACGTTGGAAAACAAGTGGCGGCCAGTGGGCGATGATTTTGAGCGGTGGCCAATCCGCATTAGCGGGCGGTCTCTTTATCTTTCAAGCACAAATGCCCCAGGAGCCTTCAATTTCCACAGTCGCCGGATATGCGGGGGTCGGGGCGTTTTATTTCCTGGTGTCGGCAATATGGCTGAGCATAGCCCTTTCGCGTCGCGGTATGCATCCTGTCTCGTAAGCTTTGCGGCCCCCAATGAAACCGCTTGGAAACACTCAAATGACACATGATACGGCAGAGCAACTTGCGTCCTACCGGAGAACCATCGACAATCTGGATTCAGCCCTTCTCTATATTCTGGCCGAACGCTTTCGCTGTACCGAGCTAGTCGGCCACTTGAAAGCCGAGCAGGCGTTGCCGGCGATCGATAATGAGCGAGAGCGACGTCAATTGGATCGACTGATGAGCATCGCCAATGATGTTGGCCTCAGTCGGCACTTTGTCGAAGGGCTGATGACAATGATCGTGGGCGCTGTAGTGGAGCGGCATGAGGAGATTGCGGCCAAGAAGTAAGTTGTCTGTCGCGGCTGTCCAAGCGCAGCCGTGGATCGGCGGGGAAAATCGATCTTTTTCGGGCGGCTTACCACGCAGGGGCATTTGTGAGGTGGTCCGAGACGGTCGAGATAAATGCTCGAAGACGCTGAAGACGTCGCAGGTCCCGGTGATATCCCATCCAGATGTCTCGCGCCGGCGGGGGCTTGGGTAGTTCAAGTCTGCGGATACCCGGGATTTGATTGCCCACTGCGCGGGGCAGGACGGCGATCCCAACACCCTGCCTGCACATTCGCCCCTGGACGTTTCGGTTGTTTGATCGCAGCACGGGTCTCGCGTTCGGAAAACTCTCGGCAAGCCAGGCTATGTCGGGGAACTGCCCGGTCGAAGTGTCGTGGGTGATCAGACGGAAACCAGTCCCGTCGCCATATTTGGGGTCAGGCGACTCCTCGGCGATGTAGACGCCGTATTCGAGCCTGAAGAGCCGCCGTTGAATGACATCGGCAGTGTCGAACGGAACGATGCGAAAGGCAACGTCGGCCTCCCTTTGGGCGAGGTTGAACAGGCGAGTACCGGTCAGGATCTCGACGTCTACATTGGGGTAGGCTTTCGAGAAATCTGCCACGATGGGAGGTAGGACATAGGCCCCGAACCAGTCTGCTGACGAGATGCGCAGATTACCTTTGAGGTTTTGCTCCTGCCCGGCGAGCCGGCGCTCCATGGCCAGCGCGCCTTCTTCCATCTGCTCTGCCAGAGTGATGATCCCATGGCCTTCCTCGGTCAGCACTAGACCGTCCGCGGTCCGCTGGAAGAGCGTGTGGCCGATCGCCTCCTCAAGGGCACGCAGCCGTCTGCCGACAGTCGGATGGCTAGTATGAAGAGCACGCGCAGCGCCGCCGAGCGTGCCGGATCGCGCAATCGCAAGGAAGATTTTTACGTCACTCCATTCCACGGCAGACCCTTACAAAAATGAACGCTGAAAATACAAAACTGTCACTTCAAGTACAGATCTAAACATCTAGATTCAAGTCATGTTCGAAAACACGCGGAGAAAACGTCATGAAAACATGGTTCATCACAGGCTGCTCGAGCGGCTTCGGACAACGGCTGGCGATCGCTGCGGCACAGCGGGGCGATCAGGTTGTCGCTACTGCCCGCAACGTCAACTCGATCGAAGAAATGGCTGAGCCTTTCGGCGACCGCATGATCACTTTGCCGCTCGACGTGACGGATGTGGCGGCAGCCAAAGCCGCAGTCGCAAAGGCGGTCGAGACATTCGGCGGCTTTGACGTGCTTGTGAACAATGCCGGCTACGGATTGTTTGGGGCGCTTGAGGAAGGCAAACCCGAAGAATATCGACCGATGTTCGAGGTGAACGTTTTCGGTCTCATCGAAACCACCAGAGCAGCGCTGCCGACCTTGCGACGTTCGGGCGGAATGATCGTCAATATGTCGTCCGGCGCAGGGATCGCGGGCAGCGGCGGCGCAGCATACTACAATGCCGCCAAGTTTGCGGTTGAAGGGGTTTCCGAGGCGCTCGCCGGTGAGCTGAAGCCGTTCGGCATCCGTGTGCTGATCGTCGAGCCTGGCCCGTTTCGCACCGATTTCCTCGGCCGTTCGATCACGATAGCGGTCAACGAGATGCCGGAATACGCCGCGAGTTCGCGCAGGCACTATCGGGAAACCAACAACGGCAATCAAGCAGGGGATCCCGACAAGGCGGTTGCAGTGATCCTGCAGGCGGTCGACGCCGATAATGCCCCGCTTCATCTGCCGCTTGGGCCCGTCGCGCATTCAATCGCTGAGCGAAAGCTGGCTTCGTTTCGCCGCGATATCGACACCTGGCGCGACATCTCGATTGCCACCGATTTCGATCAGCCCTGATCTGATCGCTAGCTCTGCTTGAACGTCACATCGATTGGAAAGTCATCATGATCCCAACATTGAAAGGGTTTACCCAGCAATTGGTGCCGGTGAACGGCATCAAGATCAATGCCGTCACGGGCGGCTCCGGCCCCCCGATCCTTCTGCTTCACGGTTGGCCGGAAACATGGTGGGAATGGCACCATGTGATGCCGCTGCTGGCGGAGCAGTTCAGCGTGGTGGCGATTGATCTACGCGGCGCAGGCTTTTCCGAATGCCCGCTTGACGGCTACGATAAGGCGACGATGGCGCGCGACGCGCACGAGGTCATGATTGCCCTTGGGCATCAACGCTATGCCGTATGCGGCCATGACATCGGCGGAATGGTGGCGCTTCCGCAGGCCGCTATCTATCGAGATGCGGTTACTCACCTTGCCGTCCTCGATGTTCCGCTTCCTGGCTGGAGCCAGTGGGAGGCGACGACGGCAAAGATCTGGCACTTCGCGTTCCATGCTAATCGGGATCTGCCGGAACGCCTGATTTATGGCCGCGAACATGACTATGTTTCGGCCTTCATGGCGGAGCGGTTTTACGATCACAGCACCTTTAATCCTGAAGATATCGACATCTATGCGAAAGCAATGGCACTTCCTGGTCGCACGCGCGGTGGCATGGAATGGTACCGCACACTGACCGGCGACCATGCGGCCGCGCTTGAATACAAAAAGCAACCGCTCCGGATTCCGGTTTTAGGTCTCGGCGGCGAGCAGCGTTTCGGTGCTCATATGGTCGCGATGCTCAAGGAGTTCGCCACAGATGTAACTGGCGGCTCGATTGCCCGCTGCAGTCACTATGTGGCGGACGAGCGCCCGGATGAAGTGGCCGCTGCTCTCATCGATTTCCTCAAGGCCAAGTGAACTCTGCGAACCGGGCAAATTGAGCTCGATCGCGTTCATCGATTTAACAAGAAAGGAAAATTGTCATGACCGCACCTGTCATTCGCGGCGTCAATCACATCGGCATCACGGTGCCTGACATCGAAGCGGCAAAATCGTTCCTGGTGGAAGCCTTTGGCGGCCAGGTGATCTACCAATCGTTCGGGCCGCAGGATCCGGCCAGGCAGGGACCCGAGTTCGAGCGGGCCACTGGTGCTTACCCGGGAACGGTTGTGCGTGCGCAGGCGATGGTCAAGATCGGAACCGGGCCTGACATCGAGCTCTTTGAAATGCACGGCCCCAAACAAGCGCAACCGGTTACACCGAGCGACTTCGGCATCACGCATTTTGGTGTCTATACCGACGACATCGACGCATCGGTAGAGCGCTTTGAGAAGGCTGGCGGAACAGCCCTTACGGCACCACGAGCTATTCCCTACGCAACCGAAAAAGGTCCTGCAAACAAGGTCTGCTATTGCCGAGCGCCGTGGGGCACGATGATTGAGTTTATCACCACGCCTGATCGCATGGCCTATCATGACCAGACGGATCTGCGCAGATGGCAGGACGAGGAATGAGCGTGAGCTTTGATACCTCGTTATCCCGCCGCAGCCTCCTGTCGCTTTCGGTGATGGCTGCGGTCTCGGCCCTGGCAGGGTGCGTCTCCACCGCCGGCAAGAGCCGGATGGTGGGGCGACAGTCGACGCCTCTCCAGGATCCGATCGGCCCTGTCCACATCGCTCCTGCGCCGACAGATGCCGAACTGGCTGTCATGTACGGTCCTACCGAGGATGGCGGCTTTCTGATCCCGGCGGTTCCCTACAAGCAGATCGATCCGCGCTACTATCGCCAGCAGGTCCTCGACCCGACTGGCGAGGCGCCCGGCACGATCGTCGTCGACACCCCCTCCCGCTTCCTCTATCTCGTCCAGCCGGGCGGGACCGCGATGCGCTATGGTGTCGGGATCGGGCGCGATGGCTTTGCCTGGCAGGGTAACGGCATCATTCAGTGGCGTCAGAAATGGCCGCGTTGGAAGCCGCCGAACGAGATGGTCGCCCGCCAGCCGGAATTGGCCAAATATTCGATCGAGAATGGCGGCATGGAGCCGGGCCTGAAAAACCCGCTGGGGGCGCGTGCGCTCTACATCTACTCCGGCGGCCAAGATACACTCTATCGTTTGCACGGCAATCCGGAATGGCGCTCGATTGGCAAGGCCGTTTCGTCCGGCTGTGTGCGCCTGCTCAACCAGGACATTATCGACCTCTATGAACGCGTGCCGATCAAGGCGCCAATTGTAGTCAAGCAGTAAGCGCAAGCGATCATGTCCATCGCTCCCTGGACCAGGAGAGACATGTCGTTCAGCGCTTTCAAAGCCTCCGCAATTCCACGCACAAAACTCAAGGAACTACCGACCATGTCCAACTTCAGTAAAGCGGCCGTTGGCCTCATTGCCGCGCTTTTGTCTTCTGCTGTCCTAACAGCCCCAGCCTTAGCGGAGGCGCGCAACATCGTGCTTGTCCATGGCGCGCTCGTAGATGGTTCGGGCTGGCGCGGCGTTTATGACATCCTGACCCGCGACGGCTATCATGTCAGCATCGTCCAGCAGCCACTGACAAGCCTGGATCAGGACGTTGCAGCCACGAAGAGCGTGCTTGATCAACAGGACGGGGACGTCGTTCTCGTCGGCCACAGCTATGGGGGCACGATCATCACGGCAGCAGGTAATGATCCCAAGGTCAAGGCACTTGTCTATGTTGCGGCACTGCAGCCCGAAAAGGGCGAAAGCACCGCACAACTGCTCCAATCGATGCCGTCACCCACCAATGATATCAAGCCGACAAAGGATGGCTTCCTGCTTATCGACCCGGCAAAGTTCGCAGCTGATTTCGGGGCGGATCTACCCAAAGAGCAGGGCGAGTTTATGGCCCGGTCTCAGATGCCTGTCGCCGTCGCGGCCACCAGTGCGCCGGTGTCTATTGCCGCTTGGCACGACAAACCTAGCTACGGGATTGTTGCGAAGGACGACATGACGATCAATCCGGACCTTGAGCGCTGGATGTACAAGCGCGCCGGTTCAACTGTGACGGAGATCGATGGTAGTCACGCTATTTATATCTCGCAGGCGGCTGCAGTTGCGAAGGTGATCGAGGAGGCCGCGGAAGCTGTCGACTGACAGAAAAGGACCGCGGTAACTCTGCAAATTCACTAGCTGCAGCGTTTTGCGAGTTTGGACTCGTGCCTTGCTAGTGATGTGATCGCTGCACCAAGGATAAACGTTGTCATCAGAGAGTCCCCGCGATCCAACATCGCGCTTTGAAGCCTGATGTCGTCGCGGGCCTTCAATGTAGAGCGCCATGGAAGGTACAGCAGGAGCGCGCTCCGATGCGCGGAACGTCTCAAATTTTCAGTCCCGTTGAAACGCAGCTCTGCATATCTGTTGCCCGGGAGCACTGTTCCCGGTAACTTCGTCTCGACTCGAACTCCTTCGTATGATGCAGGCCGAAGAACGGCCGAATGCAGTACCCCCTAATCGTGCCTAAACCGCAAGGTCGTTGCCATGTCCATCCCTCTGCATCAATACTTCATATTTATCTCTATCGTTACCATGATCGTGGTGACACCAGGACCTAACCTTGCTCTGCTCCTAGCCAATGCGCCGAGCAACGCGAAGCTAACCGGCTTCGGGATGGTATTAGGGTTCGCCGCAGCCATCGTTTCGCATGCCGCGTTGGCACTTGTTGGAGTGGGGGCGGTGATCGCAGCGTCGGCAATCTTGTTCACAGTCATGAAATTGTTGGGCGCAGCCTATCTCATCTGGCTGGGGATTAAATCTCTCTTGTCGCTGCGAAGTCTGACGGCACCTGTCCGGAATCCAAGCCGGGCGCCAGTGATCCTGACAGCTCCGAGAGCCTTCGTTCGCGGATATCTCAGCAACTTCCTCAATCCCAAACCGGCGATCTTTTACGTTGCCGTCTTCCCCCAATTCTTGGAGGGCCACCAACAGGATGTGCTTGCAAATGGCGCCGCGCTTGCTCTGACACATGCTCTGATCGCTTTAGGCTTTTACGGCGCAATTGTCCTCCTTGTCGGCAGCGTAACTGGTTTTCTCAATCGCCCGCACATCGCCAGAAGGATCAAAACGATCTCCGGGGCGGCTTTGATTTTGCTGGGCGGTCGCTTGTTATTGGCAAAGAGCCCTGCCTGATCGTCTCAACCTAATCCGGGCGAAGGCGGCTTCAACACAACGACCTCATCGCATCAGTGCATTCACTTAGCTAATTTGGTTTAGCCGATGCGGACGAAGAAAGGATCATTAGTGAAACGCGAAATTATCGTGCCGCTGGCAATGAAGCCCATTGTTGAGCGGGCAGGCTATGCCCCTGCAGTACGCTTCGAAAACCTGGTTTTCTGCGCGGGGCAGGTTGGACGTGATGCCAACATGAATGTCATCAACGACCCAGAGAAGCAATTCGAGGCGTGTTGGGACAACTTAGCTACCGTTTTGTCAGCGGCAGGTTGCAGCTTCGAAGATGTTGTCGAAATGACTACGTACCATGTCGGATTGCAGCAGCACATGCATACCTTTCGCAAGGTAAAGGACCGAATTTTCCCCCGCGGAACATGCGCGTGGACTTGCATTGGCGTCTCTGAACTTGCCCATCCCGGTCTTCTTGTGGAAATCAAAGTTGTGGCAGCTATACCTTCGCACCCGTTGGAATAGAGCGGTAGTTGATGCCCGCCGAAGTCCTAGAGTGCACAAATTGGACTGGACAGCTGGTGTAGAAGACATAACAAAACGACGCAGCTGGTGGACGACCAGCCGCGGTTTGTATCGCTAATAGCGCGGCTGCGACAGGTGTGTATGCTCACCATAATGTTCCTTGGTCGGCTGGAATTAGCGGTTCCATAATTAACGGTCACGCTCCAGCCTACGCTCCGCTTGCATGAAGCCATTGAACTTTCAATCGCTTGACGAACCAACGCGTGGGCAGATGGTTCGATTCCGCTCAAGGCGAGTATCCCCTGACCGCGCACCGTTCCGTTGGTACCCAGCTTTTTACAGTGACATAAACCGTCGTTTGATCTCTTCACTACTGTCACCTTGGGCAAGACACAGAGCCAACAGTATTCGGGCTTTGACGGGGCCGATGTCGCTGCCAGCAATGATGCCGGATCTTTTGTTCTTGTTGCTATCAACGACTAATCCTGAATTCGTTCTAGAGGACTGCACAACGATCACGCCCTGGGCAACCGCATCAACAATTGCCGAGAACTCCGCAGGCGTGGTCATCCCCGGTCCGAACCCCGCCGAGACGATTCCACGCGCGCCAGCAGCTATGTAGGCCTGGATGCCAACTCCATCCGCGCCGATGTGACTGTGAGCGATGTCGACGCGCGGTAGCTTGCGAAGTAGATCCGGTGAAAAGATCGGATGTTTCCTTTCGTCGTACCGCGGTAGCCGAACGTGTGGCCCATCAACGTAACCGATAGGACCGACCCATGGCGACTGAAATGCTCCGAGCCTCAGCGTGTGGGTCTTGATTACGGTTCTGGGCGAGTGAATCTCGTCATTAATAACGACAAACACTCCGGCAAGGCCAGGAGTGGACGCGACCCGGACGGCGGCCGCAAGGTTAGCATGTGCATCTGTCGATATGCCGGTAAGAGGTCGCATCGAACCGGTCAGCACGACCGGCTTCTTCACGTCCAGGACCAGTGAAAGTGCCCATGCCGTCTCCTCAAGACTTGCTGTGCCATGTCCGATGACGATCCCCGCAACATCTGGTTCCGTTGCTAGTTCCGAGCATGCTTGCGCAAGTTCAGACCAGTCCTGACTGCTGACAGCCGTGCTATCGATCTGACGGAAGTTGATCGGCATGATGTCTGCGACCACTCCCTGTATACCACCGCTCTCGATCAACGTCGCAGCATCGACCCACTTCTCGCTCGCACTGTAATCCAACAAATCAAATGAATTCGTGCCAATCGACGCGATTGTTCCGCCGGTTCCGATGAAGGCAATTTTGGGGAGCATCTCGATTTTGATCCGGGCGGGAAAGCCGTCTCCGGTTCGTGAACCCTGACGACATTCTGAGGTTGCTGGGGAAGAAGCATGCGACGTGGCTTGCTGCATAGACTGTCTTCTGGTCCCGCGGCAAGAGGTTATGTGAGGCGTGAGGGACGTAGTTCGTTTGCTCGAGCCAACGCAATGCGTCACGGAAAACGATAACCTACAGGAATTGAGTGCCCCAATCTTATTATTGGACGGACTTGCAGCAAGACCCCATAGTGCTCGCGACGAAGAGGATGCGGTCCTCCCAACCCGCGTCCGACCCGTCGCAAACATAACAAGATGGGGAACATCAAATGTTCAATTCGGCATTTCGCATTCCGCTGTTTGCGGTCATTGCAGTCAGTGCAGCCACGCCTGCTTCCGCGCAGAGTTTCGATACGTCCAAAATCAAGGTGGAAGAGGCTCTCGCGTCTCGTCTGCCCGCCAAAATCAAGACATCGGGCGTGATAACGATTGGCTCCGACACGGCATATGCGCCATGGGAATTCCTGAGTGAAAAGGATGGACAGACTCCAGAGGGCATCGATGTCGATATTGCAAAAGCCATCGGCAAGAAACTTGGCGTGAAGATCGATTTCCAGACCTCGGCTTTCGAAGCCATCCTTCCGGCTCTTGGCACAAAATTCGATCTCGGTGTCTCGGCGTTTTCTGTCACGACGGAGCGCATGAAGGCGGTCAATTTTGTCAGCTATGCCGATACCGGCAGCTTGTGGGCCGTGAAGGCTGGAAATCCAGGCAAGTTCGATCCGGCTGATCCCTGCGGTCGCAAGGTCGCGATCCAGTCCGGCAGCTATCATGAGCGCGCCATCAATCAGGAAAACGAACGCTGCAAGACCGAAGGTAAGGCTGCCATCGAAATATTGCCGTTCTCCAAACAGCCTGAAGCGCTCACTCGCGTGGCAGCCGGCGGCGCTGATGCCACCGTATCCGGAGAGGCAGGAATCGGGTATGCGGCAAAGCAATCGAAAGGCGCCTTCAACACCTTGAAGCCGACCACCGGTCCTTTGGCAAAGCACGGTCCGAATGGCATTGCCGTCGCCAAGTCGGACATGGAGCTCACTCAGCTCGTCGCCGACACGATCAACTCCCTGATCGCCGACGGCACCTACAAGGCATTGCTCGATAGCTGGGGCGTTGGCTCGGTGATTGTCGAGAAGGCCTTCGTCAACCCTGAAGTCAAGATCTGATCACATGACTTCCGATGTCGAAAACATTGGGACCGGCTTCGAGCCGGTCTCCAGTGACAGGCAGGAAATCACGCGTAATGTCGTGGTCCCCCGCCGTCATCCGGGACGATGGATCGCCGTTGCGGTTCTCGCGGTCCTTGCCTTCCAGATCGGTCAGGCCATATCGGTAAATCCCAATTTCCATTGGGATGTCTACCTTAGCTACCTGTTTGCGCCGCAGGTTGTCCGCGGGGTTGGCTGGACGCTTCTTCTCACCATCGTGGCGATGACAGTTGCTATCACCGTCGCCGGTTTGCTGGTCGCCATGCGAGACAGCGAAAATCCGATTTTTCGCAGCATCGCATATGGCTGGGTTTGGTTTTTCCGCGGAACGCCAATTTACACGCAGTTGCTGTTTTGGGGGCTGTTCGCGGTTCTGTTTCCCAGTCTCAGCTTGTCGATCCCTTTCGGCCCGGAGATTGTCAGTGTTGAAACGAAATACATCGTCACGCCTGCCATCGCTGCGATCCTCGGTCTCGGTTTCAACGAGTCGGCCTATTTGACGGAAATCTTTCGGGCAGGCTTCAACTCGATCGATCGGGGCCAAGCCGAGGCTGCCCAAGCGCTCGGGATGAAGCGGGCAAAGATCTGGATTCGCATCCTGATGCCACAGGCGATGCGCGTGATCATTCCGCCGACCGGAAACGAGACCATCGGCATGCTGAAAATGACGTCTCTGGTTCTTGCAATTCCATTCACACTGGACCTGACATTTGCGACCAACGCGATTTCCAACAGGCTCTACCTGCCGATCCCGCTGCTGCTGGTCGCCGGCACCTGGTATCTCGCCATAACCAGCCTGCTGATGGTTGGTCAGTATTTTCTCGAGCGTCACTTCGGCAAGGGCGTGTCCGTACATTCAACACGGGCGGAGTAGGTCATGAACGCCAATGTCTCCGAATTCTGCGTCGAAATGCAGAACATTCACAAATTCTACGGCCCGTTCCATGCCTTGAAAGGCGTGAGCTTGCGCGTGCGACGCGGTGAGGTGTGCGTGGCAATCGGTCCGTCCGGGTCGGGCAAGTCGACGCTGCTCCGCTGCATCAATCAGCTCGAAACGATCTCGGCAGGTCGCGTTCTCCTGAAAGGCGAACTGCAAGGTTTCGTTGAACGGGAAGGTCAATTCCATCCGCTGTCATCAGGGCAGATCGCGGCACAGCGACGGCTGACCGGTATGGTTTTCCAACGTTTCCATCTTTTCCCGCACATGACGGCGCTGGAAAACATCATGGAGGGGCCGGCGCATGTGAAGGGTTGGTCGAAGGATAAGGCGAAGGCAAAGGCCGAACAGCTTCTCGAGCGCGTGGGGTTACGTGGATTTGGCAACCGCTATCCGCAGCAACTTTCCGGTGGCCAGCAGCAGCGCGTCGCCATTGCCCGCGCGCTTGCAATGGAACCCGAGGTCATGCTGTTCGACGAGCCAACATCGGCACTTGATCCAGAGCTCGTCGGCGAAGTGCTGGATGTCATCAAGGATCTGGCGCGAAGCGGGATCACCATGGTCGTGGTCACCCATGAAATCGGCTTTGCGCGCGAAGTCGGCAATCACCTGGTGTTCATGGACCAGGGGCAAATTGTGGAAGAGGGGCATCCGCGCTCCATTTTTGCCGATCCACAGAACCCGCGCACGGCGGCGTTTCTCTCAAAGGTTCTGTGACCGCCATGGCCAGGATTGGAAACAGAAATTCAGATCGCTGCGCGCAGATCCCCGATAAATTCGTCCAGGTTTCGCGATGCAAGCCGATTGGGCGGCGTAATCAAGAGCGTACGAAAATGCAGGGAAGGTTCGAACGGTCGCAGAACCAGCCCGTGTTCGACATAGGGTTCGGCGGTCAACGGATTGACCAGACCGATACCGATGCCGGCTGCAACCATCGCACAGATCGTGGTCGAATAAGGAGTCTCCATCACAGGTCGAATGGTGACGCCGGCGCGCTCAAAAGCGTCTTCTGCTTCTCGACGGGTCGTGTCCTCCGGAGCGAGCGCAATAAAAGGGTGCCCAGCGAGGTCGGCCGGATGAACGACGTCGAGCGCTTCGAGCGGATGGCCTTTGGGCATGGCGACGGCGACCCGAAAGCGGGCGAATTCTTCGACCTCAACACCGGTGCTGTCGATCTCGTCTGCCACGACGCCGAGGTCGAACTGACCAGATGCCACCAGATCTCGGACATTGGACGACATCCTTGCCTGAAAGGTGATGGCGACGTTCGGGTTCCTCGCCATGAAGGCTTGCAAGGCGCGGGGCAAGACATTCGTCGACAGCGCGGAAAGGCACGCGATCCTGAGCTCACCCGAGCCATAATCGCGAATGCGAGCCGCGGCGCCGCGCAAGTGCGCCAATCCCAGAAAAGCCTGCTCGACCTCGCGAAAGAAGAGCTGGCCTTCCTGGGTCGGATGAAGTCGTCCCTTGATGCGCTGAAAGAGATCGAAGCCGAGGGAACGTTCGAGCTCCTGGATCATCTTGCTGACCGCAGGTTGGGAAACGTGCAGAATTTCCGCTGCGCGCGCCGTGGTGCCGCTCGTCATCACCACCCGAAAGATTTCGACCTGCCGAAGGTTCATCACCACTCTCAATCATCATCAATAACTCACGCAAATAGCAGTAGCGCAAAGATGTCGGTTTCGGAATTGCTATCGTCAGGACTTCTAAGCTGCTTCAGAAAGGCCCGGCCATGAACGATCTCACGCAATGCGTCCTCACGCCTGCAGTACCGGCCGCAGGTTTCGATCCGCTCGGGGTCGGTGTGCATCGAGCCTCGACGATCGTGTTCAAGGATGCGGCAACCTATGCTTCTCGGGGTGATCGTGGTCATGAAGGCTATTCATATGGTCTTTATGGGACACCCACCACGCGCACGCTTGAGGCAAAGCTGACGAGCCTCGAAGGCGGTGCCTGGAGTTTCCTGGCACCGTCCGGTCAAGCCGCGAACGCACTTGCCGTTCTGCCGTTTCTGGCAGCCGGCGATCATATCCTGATCGCCGATACCGCCTATCCGCCGATGCGCGATTTCGCTGAGACAGATCTGAAACGGTTAGGGGTGGAGGTCGAGTTTTTCGATCCGCGGTCGCCTGAAGACGTCGCCGCCAAGATCCGTTCAACCACGAAAATCGTCTGGTGCGAAAGCCCGGGCTCCACAACGATGGAGATCCAGGACCTGCCAAGGATCGCGGCGATTGCACATCAGCAGGGCGTGGTTGTGGGGGTCGATAACACCTGGGCAACCCCGCTCAACTTCAAGCCGCTCGAGCATGGTGCCGATATCGTCACCGAAGCGTTGACAAAATTCGTATCGGGCCACTCGGACGTGCTGATGGGGTCAATCACCATCAAGGACATGAGCCTCCTCAAGCCGATACGCTCGCTGATCGGCCGCATGGGCATCGGCGTGTCTCCGGACGATGCATCGCTCGTGCTGCGTGGCTTCGAGACCCTCGGCGTGCGGCTGCGTCACTCGGAGCGGGTTGCATTGAATTTCGCACACAGGATCGCGGGGCATTCAGTCGTTGATCAGGTGCTGCACCCGGCACTCGAAACCTTCCCGGGTCACGCGCTCTGGAAAAGGGACTTTCTCGGATCGAGCGGCGTGTTCAGCATTGTCTTCAAAAGGCATGCCTCAGCCCACGTTGCTGCAGCGCTCGACACGTTGAAGGTGTTCGCAATCGGCGCATCCTGGGGGGGCACGCGAAGCCTGGCTGCTCCGATGTCCATCGACGGCTTCCGCACAGCAACGTCTTGGGATGGCCCGGATGTCATCTTGCGCCTCAGCATCGGCCTCGAAGATGAGGCCGAACTGTGGGCCGACGTTGAACGGCTGCTTGAGACGCTGGAGGCGCACACAACAGCAGCTTCGGACGAAGGTCAGATGAAGGCCGCGAGTAACGGTTGATATGGGCCAAGCCTGTGCTTCGTAGACAGATTGAGGAATGAGCCGTGTCGGATAGAGAAGACGTGCTGCGCGAGATCGATCGGAATTTTGATGTCGCGGTCAATAAGCTGCTCGAGCTGATTGCCATACCGTCAATCTCCAGTGAGCCTTCCGGCGAAGCGGATATCGCCAGGGCGGCCGAATGGCTTAAGGCGGAGCTAGATGCCATCGGGCTTCCAGCGAAAGTCGTTCCAACAAAGGGACATCCTGTCGTCCTGGCGCACTCTGCCGCCCAGTTGGGCCTGAGGCGTCCCTGCCTGCTTTTCTACGGCCATTACGACGTCCAGCCCGTTGGAGATCCGGCGGAATGGAAACATGAACCGTTCGAGCCGCGCATCGTCGAGGAGGATGGTGTCCACCGCTTCTATGGCCGGGGTGCGTCCGACAGCAAGAGCCAGCTCTGGACCTTCGTTGAGGCGCTGCGTGCATGGAAAAGCGTCCATGATGATTTTCCGGCCGACATCACCGTGCTGTTGGAAGGAGAGGAGGAGTGCGGCTCACCGAGCCTGCCGGAGTTCATAGAGGCGTATCGAGAAGAACTGGAATGCGATGTCGCCTTCATCTGCGACGCTGAGATGTGGTCGCCAACCCAGCCAGCCATCACCACGCAGCTCAAGGGGCTTGTTCATGAGAAGGTCACCATCTCCGCTCCCAATCCAGACCTCCATTCGGGTCACTACGGTGCGGTCGCCGCAAACCCCATCCGCATCCTCAGCTCGATCCTCGCCGGCCTGCACGACGAGAAAGGAAAGGTGACGATCGACGGCTTTTATGACGGTGTTAGTGATATTCCGGAAAACGTTCGGGCGCAGTGGGCCGAGCTAGCGAAAGAGCCCACCCTCATCGGTGACGTCGATCTTACGGGTGGCGTGACGGAGGAGGGGTATTCTTCACTGGAGGCGATGTGGGGACGGCCGACCGTCGACATCAACGGTATCACCAGCGGCAATCAGGGACCCGGCGAACGATCGGTGCTTCCCGGATCAGCAACTTCGCGCCTGTCGTTCAGGCTCGTGCCGGGTCAGGAACCCGAAACAATCAGGAGTCGCTTCCGCAGTCATGTCGAGGCGAGTCTGCCCGAAGGCTGCAGAGTCGAGTTCGAGGGTGCCGGTGGCAGTTCCGCTGTCATGTTGTCTCAGGACAGCCGATTCCTCAAGGCGTCGTCTCGTGGCTTGGAAGAGGAATGGGGCATGCCCCCCGTGCTTCGCGGAACAGGCGGCGCCATTCCACTTGTGGAACAAGTCAACCGCCGTCTCGGCGCTGAATGCGTCGTCATTGGGTTCATCCTGCCGAGCGACGCCATCCACGCGCCGGATGAGCGTTACGATACGGAACGGCTCCGAAAAGGTGTGCGAAGTTGGGTGAGGATTTTTGAAGAGATCCAATCCCACGCGGAGGTATGATCTTGGAGAATAAACTCACGGCCCCCACCCGCCGCGAAGAAGATGCACTCGGTTTCCGGTTCATCCCTAACGATATCGCCTATGGTATTCAAACTGTCCGGGCGGTCGAGAACTTCTCGATCTCCGGCAGGACCATCGCTGACATCGAAGGCTTTGTGCCAGCAATCATTACGATCAAGCATGCTGCCGCGAAAGCCAACAGCCGCGCCGGTGAACTTGATGCCCGTAGTGCACAAGCGATCGTAGCGGCCGCCTCAGAACAACTATTCGATGTTACCGCCAGAAATTACCCCGTCGACATCTATCATGGCGGTGGCGGCACCGCCGCCAACATGAATGTCAACGAGGTCTTGGCGAACCGCGCCAGCGAAATATTGACCGGCCGGAAAGGACCAGATCCCGTTCATCCCAACACCCACGTGAACATGTCGCAGTCCACTAATGACGTTATTCCGGCGGCAATGAAGATGGCGATTGGCGCTGAACTCGGTTCGCTTCGAGACGTCTTGGACCTCCTCATTCATGCGTTGAGAGAAAAGGAAGCCGCCTTCGCGAACACCGTGAAGCTGGCACGCACCTGCCTGCAGGACGCACTTCCGATCACCTTCGGTCAGCAGTTTTCGGGTTACCGCTCAGCGTTTGAGCGACAGTCACGTGATCTGGAAGTGCTTGCGGATACCTGCCTCGCTTTGCCGCTCGGCGCCACAGCTGTTGGTACCGGTCTTGGCGCCTCGGCTAACTACTGTCACTTCGTCTTCGAGGAACTTTGCGCACTTACGGGAAAGAAATTTCATGCCGAGGAAAACCTGTTTGATGCATTGCAGAATGCGGATCACTGGATTCGTGTATCGGGCAGTCTAAAGGCGCTCGCGGTCACGCTCTCGAAGCTGTCGGCTGATCTGCGGCTTATGTCTTCAGGCCCGCGTGCCGGCCTTGGCGAAATTAGGCTTCCGGCGGTGCAGCCCGGCTCATCAATCATGCCGGGCAAGGTCAATCCCGTGATGCCGGAAATGATGATGCAGGTGGCCTTCCGAGTGAGTGGGAACGATGCGACGGTGACCCGTGCTGCCGAAGGAGAACTCGATCTCAATGTATGGGAATCGGTTATCCTCGAGGCGATAAGCGAGTCCATACGTCTCATGCGACGCGCTATCCCCCTCTTTGTCGCCGGCTGTGTTGCCGGCATCGAGGTGAACGCGGAGCGCGGGCACGCAGGCGCTACGGGCTCCATTGCCTTGTCGACAGCGTTGGCTGCCGTTTATGGATATCCGGCTGCTTCCGCGATCGCCAAGCATGCTCAGGCGCAAGGTGTTTCTATCTCGACGGCCGCTGTCGAATGCCGACTGATGAGCGAAGCAGAAGCCGACACCCTTTTTGCCGATGTCTCGGTATTTGCCGATGCTGAGCGATCAGAGCGGCACATTTCGTTGTTCAGAAAGTCAGTATCCCTTCCAGCGGTGTCGCGGGGATGAGAGCGCTGGTCTCCACCGCTTTTGTACGCCTGTGGATCGGCAACACGGCGTCTGGCCTTGCGACCTGGGCCTTGCCCTTCGTTTTCGGCTTCGCTTTGATCGATGGCCAACTTACGCGACAGAACTTGGTATTGCTCTTGCCGCTCGCACGACCGGTTTTCTGTTGGCTGTACCCATCGCAGGTGTGTTGGCCGATCGTTCGGGCCCGAGACCCGTCATTCTTACGTCGGGCCTTGTCGCCGCCGCTGCCATGCTGGTCATCCTTGCAGCGTTCGCTGGACCCGAGGCTTTGTCATCATGGCTCTTACTGACAGGTGCTTTCGCGGTAGGAATAGGACAGGGTGCTTTCAGGCCTGCCTATCGGGCAATCATCCCTAAACTTGCCAGCGATGAGCTTCTACAGCCCGCCAATGCTGCGATGAGCATTTCCGTTCGCGTGACGAGTATTGTTGGTCCGGCCATCTTCAGCCTCGTGGCGCAGAGCGCGGGGACGATGGCAGCACTTGCCGCAATTGCCCTTCTCTGGCTCACCAGCGCGCTTGTCCCGCCAAGAATTGCGATAGCGGACAACAAAGAACGGCATCAACGCCGCCTGGCACTAACCGCGATCGTCTTTGAGTTTGCCGATGGGGCGAGAGAAGCTCGTCGTCATCCGCGGTTTGTAGCAGGGCTTTCTGCCCTGACAGTCACCATCGCGACCGGCTATTCCGTCACGTCTGTTTTGCTGCCCGGAATAAGTCAGGAGGTCTATCGTGGGGCAGTGCCGATGACGGCGACGGCAACGGCCTACATGGCCGGTGCACTTGTTGGTGCATTGCTTCTCACGCGCTGGCACCCAGTCGAAAGAGGCTGGATGGCGTTTGCGGGTCTCTCGATTTATGGGCTTGCCCCGATCAGCCTGCTCTTCCCGCAAGATGTAATCGTACCGATCGCTGCTTATTTCGTCGCCGGGATCGGGATTTTCGAGTCTGGACCACATCAGCGCTACGGCGAGGCCCAACGGAGAGTCTATAGGAGCAATCCTCAGAGCGTCCTTAGAGGACTCTCGGATGATACGCGGCAACACGCGCATCAGCGGCCAGACGGTCGAGCAGTGTGAACAGGTCACTGATCGGAGGGGCGCCGATCCTACACGGCGCCCCTTTTGCTTATTCTACCTATCGACTTGAAACAGAAGCGGGAGGCTGGAACCCAGAAAATTATTGTTCAACTGTTTTTAGGCTCTTGCCGTCCGTGGGACAGTCTGGTTTTTGCTTGGTCCTGTTTGAATGAAACTCGCGGCGATTACCCCCATCAGCACACATGTTCCAATGAACACCCATCCCAGGGAGTAGTCCTTGCCGGCCTCGTTGACGACGACCAATGCCGCGAAAATTTTTGCACTGAATGCAGCGACTGTGTAGCCGACACCGTTCACGAACCCCATAGCCTTGCCATAGACTTCAGGCGTGAAGATCTCCGCGGGGACAGCAAGGAAGGGACCCCACGCCATATTGCCGAAGAACCCCATCCCACAGAGGCAGAAAGCCAACATGGCGGGATGCGCTTCATTGAGAGTGGCAAGCAAAAAGACGAACGGTGCTAGGCCAATAAAGCACGTTAGGATCATTATCCGGCGGTTACCGTTAAAGACTTTGTCCGAAAGGTATGAGGATGAGAAACTTCCAATCGCACCTGCGCCAAAATAAAGTGCGCTCCAAAGTCCCATTTCTTGAAGTTTGAAATGGAAAACGTCAGAAAGATAGAGTGGTACCCACGTTAGAGCTCCGTAGAGGGTGATCTGCATGACTATATCGACGAATATCACTGCGACGTAGCTTCGATTTTTGAAAAGATCAAAAAACCTAATGTCGTTCTTCAGAAGGATTTGCTTTTGTGCATCTCCATAAAATCCCTCTCGTATGTCGCCGCGTTCAATCTCGTCACGGTAGGCGTATTCCAGATCCGCTGGGGTAGCCTTTTTATATTGCTCCGGTCTATCGAATACCAGGAGCGCAATCATGATTAGGGGAACGACACCGAACGCCGCTGTCACGTAGAAAACAATCCGCCAGTCGCCTGCCGCGTGAGCAAATTGCGTTGCGAATACGCTCGCCCATGCAGGTGTCAAGATCCATGCCCACGATAGGAGTGCTTGAGCCCGAGCCCGCCCCTCTTTATTGAACCATCGCATCAGGATACGTGCTGATGGCACATATTCCGTTCCAACGAGAGCGCCAAACAACGCCATTCGGAAAAAATACTCGTCTCGCGTTTGGATGTGTGCCATCCACGCTGTCATGACTGACCAGGCGATAACGGAGAATATCAGAATCCGCTTGGCCCCGAACTTGTCGGTCAAGATTCCGGAAACGTATTGCGAGGGGCCGTAAAACAGGAGCATCAGGAATGCGCCGGTTCCAAGATCACTCACCGAAAGGCCGACGTCATGGGCTATTACGGGATTTAGAACGTTCGTTTTGACCCGATCCAAGTACTGGATGCTGTATGCCGCGAATAAGGTAATCGCGATAACCCAGCGATATGGGATTGCCTTCATTTATTCCTCCACATGTGCACGAGCGCACGCCTCCATCCGTCCCAGAGCGTCAGCGACGGAATTCAATGAATTTTTCCTCAGGCGGCGATAACCGAGATTTTCGCAGATCTGCGTCGGTGAGTTAGAGCGCGCTGCCGAGACGAGCCATTTCTGCGCGAACTTCCTCTCCGGCGATATTGGAGAAGGCCCGACCGTCCTCGATTGATATGACTGCGGCCGTAGCGGCTGCATTCCCGTATTCAAAACACTGGGCAGTCACACGTGCCGAGGCGAGAGCCTCATGCTCCGCGCTCAACGAGCGTCCGGCGACGATAATATTTTCGCTGTGCTCAGGGACGAGGGCGCCATAGGGCACCTCGTAGTAGTCGTCTAAAAGCCAATGAAGCTTGGGCTTATCACCGCTATGAAGTTCGATCGGCCATGGCACGCGACAAATACCCTCAGGCCGTTTCCGGCATGCCAACACATCATCGTTCCGGAGCGTGTCTCTGCCGATGATTGAACGAGTTTGTCGGATGCCGGCCTCAACACCGGTATCTACAACAAAGCTGTTCTCGCAGCCAGGAATAGCTTCGGCGAGAAACCGTGCATATTCTCTTACCTGACGGCGCCCTTCGATCTCAGCTTCGGTGAAATCTGCCGGATCGATAACATTCAACATACGTCCATCTCGTCCAGACAGACGGGTGGCATTCACCATCAGTTCATTCGGGCGCGTGGTGGGAAAAATCCAAATCTTATTGCGTGGAAGAATATATTTCCCGCTCTGGTGCGCAGAAGAGATAGCATCGGTGACCTTCGGTGGGCATATTGTGTCATCGCCCCAAAATGCGGCGAACGCCCTCATGTCCACATTTCCCAACCTGAAAAACATGGTCGGGTTTTGGATCCGTCCATCATCGCCGAACGTGTACGAGTGGCCTGCCCGAGCCACGACCGCTGCATCGCCGGAAGCGTCGATTATTCGTTTGGCGCGGATTACGGAGCGGCCGGCATTCGACTCGGCGATAACTCCGAGGAAGGTCTCGCCCTGCATGATTACGCCAGTGACGACGGTGTGGAAGAGCACCTTGACACCCGCTGCTTCCAGAAATGTGTCCGCAGTCTCACGCCACATCAGGGGATCATGTGTCACCGTAAACGTTTTGCCATAAATTTGCGGTTCCGTTAGACCACCGCGGGTAGCCAGTGCTTTTCGAAAGCGTTCGGCAAAACCAAAGACGACCTGCTCTGGGCGATTGGCTTTCTCGCTTGCCATGTAGAGCCCGCAAATCGTTCCTGACATGCCGGCAACCGCTGCGCCGCCGCAAAATCCGTATCGCTCAATGAGCACGACCGATTTTCCTTTTTCTGCCGCCACGGTCGCAGCTGCAACACCTGCAGCGCCACCCCCAACCACTAAGACATCGACGTCCGCGAGATGCGGCAGGTCAATGTCCGAAGCAGCCGTGCAGTCGATTTTCCATCCCTCGAAA
Source organism: Neorhizobium sp. T6_25 (assembly GCF_002968555.1). Lineage (NCBI taxonomy): Bacteria > Pseudomonadati > Pseudomonadota > Alphaproteobacteria > Hyphomicrobiales > Rhizobiaceae > Neorhizobium > Neorhizobium sp. T6_25. Next base: position 75,195 of record NZ_PVBL01000018.1, on the reverse strand, counting down.
AGCATGCTATTTTCCTGATATACTCAGTTGTCGATCACCTGCATGTCAGCATAGACATGGCGATTTTGTTTGTCTACATGGGTCGAGAATTTTTCAGCGGGGGCCGTGGGCGTCGCAAGATGGAGCGAGAAGGCCGAATCTGTTAAACCGCAAAGCGAAAACGCGGTGCCAGCCGTGCGGAGAAATTGATGAATGCTGAGATGAACAAAGCAGACCAAGCCTACGATCATCTAGAGCGGATGATCACCTTCCAGGAGCTTAAACCCGGTAGTATGGTGTCCGAAGGAACTCTCATGGAGTTAACCGCTCTCGGTCGGCATCCGATCAGGTCAGCTCTTCAGCGACTATCATGGGAAAGGATGGTGGAAGTTCACCCGCGCAGGGGTATCATCGTTCCACCCATCTCGGTCGAAGCTCAATTGAAGCTTTTGGCGGTCCGGCGTACGGTGGAAGAGCTCGCTGTGAAATGGGCGTGTCTGCGGGCGACCCCGCTGCAGAGACAGGCTATGTCCGATCTGTCGATCGAGCTGGAGGGGCTATCTGGAGCCAGAGACATAGTCGCCTTTGGTGGTCAGTTGAAGCATGTCCATGAAATCATCGTTCAGGCAGCGCAAAATGAATACCTTCAGCTCTCAATGGCCCCATTGCAGGGACTGTCGAGACGGTTTTGGTTTGCCAACATCAAGGATCCTGAAGTGGAGCTAAAACGGGCTTCAACACTTCATCGATCAACGCTTCTCGCTATCTCGGTTGGAGACGAGCAGGCTGCCGCAGCGGCGTCCTTGGCACTCAATGACTACCTTACCGAGTTTACGTATCAGACGTTGCGAACGACCGTTTCTTCGTGATTTTGTACCTTTCGAACTGGGAGAGCTATCAGGTTGGCCGCGTGTGGCTGGGAACGCGACCGGTCTGATGCAGAATGGATTTCGCCGTATCCGGTCCTGTTCAAGTTGCTCACATCCTTGATCGACTATTGCTCGCCATGTTTAGCGTCGCGTGGGCATGCTTAGCCAGCGTCAGCGCGCCGTCGCTTCGCGTCTTGCGGTTTCCAGGTGAAAGAAGTTGGTGCGGTTGCGGGCTGAAATGGCAGGCGTGCCGCCGTCGACCGACCATTAAGGTGGCCCCTGCGGGGCCACCTTTTCTTTTCGGCTCACGCCCATCCTCATGGTATTAGATCGCATTCGGTCGCGGGATTGCAACTGTTGCCCGCGGCGACCCGCCATCGCGATTCAGTCACGACGATTCCGCTCGAAAAGGTGGGTCGAGCGAAATCGGAGGCACGTCTTTGATGCTCTATTGGCCCGCGCGGTTTCGATATTCGAGCGGGTGCCAGGAGAACGAGCCCGCTCCTTCAGCGCGTATGTAGCCAACGCCAGGGAAGGGTAGATGAGGGGCCGCGACGAGCTCGCGACGCTTGGCCAGATCGCTGAAGGTCTCTTTACGGACTGACGCGGCGTCTTCCGGCTTGACGTCGTACACGATGGTTACGTCAGGGTCGGGAAACTGCACCGCGGCAACGTGGATCACATCACCGATAAAAGTCATTGACTGATCCTTGCTGGTAACGGTGAAGAAAGCGCTGCCCGGAGTGTGACCGGGGTGTAGAGAGGTCGTGATACCGGGCAGGATCGTTTCGCCTTCGCCGAAGGTCTTCACCTTCCCGAGCTTTTCATAGACACCAATTGTCTTTGCGGCCTCATCGAAATACTGCTCGGCATATCCCGTCTTACGAGCGTTTGATGGATCAAGGAAAAACTTCAAGTCTGGAGCGCCCACAAAAACTGTGGCGTTTGGGAAAGCAGGCTGACCGTTGCGGACCAGACCTCCGGTATGATCCGTGTGAATATGCGTGATGAGAATGTCGGTCACTTCGTCCGCTTTCACGCCAATGCTCGCGAGACTGTCTAAGAGCTTGCCGCCATTCCCCGGCCCAAAGAGGTCGCCGGAGCCGGTATCGACGAGGATGGTGTGGTTCGAGCTTTGTACCAGAAAGGCATTGATCGACGCCTCAACTGGGCTTTCCAGGAATTCCTTGTCGAGCATTTGGTCTGTATGGGAGTGAGATGTTCCGATCAGAAGTTTGTAGAGGTCCTGAGGGACGGTTCCATCTGAAAGGGCTGTAATCCGGAGATCGCCGAGAGGGAAAGAGTAGCTGTCCGTAACCTGCTGGTAGCTTGCCACGGCAGGTACATCGCTCGCTGCGAAGGCAGGTGCAGATACGGCTACCGAGAGGGCAACAGCGGACGCAAAGAGAAGAGATCGCATAGTTGTCATGTTCTTAATCCTATTGGTGGGCGAGAGATCCTAGATTGGATCCGGCGGCCCGCGACGGGTTCGCTGCCGCAAAGGGTGCAAAGCGAGGTGTAGCTTCTGTGAACACCTGCGGCCCACTCTGCGGGGCGTGCGCAAGGTGCCACTCCATGATCTCGAAGACCAATCGCAATGAGCAATGCGACCTATCGCTACCGCCGATGTCTAAATGTGGTCGCAGGTATTCCCAAGGGCGGCTTCAACGACCATGGAACGCAGCCATTGATGAGCGGGGTCCGCTGACATCTTAGGATGCCAAAAGTATTTCAACGCGAAGGTTCCTAGTGGGATCGGTGTTTCGAAGAGGTCAAGGCTGTGGGCGAAGCGCTCTAGCAAACGTTTGGGTAGCGTGCACAGGCAGTCGGTCGAAGCCACGATCAGAGGAGCCAGCGCATAGCTTTGAACGGACACCGCAACCCGTCGCGTTCGACCGTGCTCAGCCAGAACACCGTCGATGACGCCCGAAAACATACCGCCACGGGAGGAGATCAACAGATGGTCGAGCGAACAGAATTCGTCGAGGGAGAGAGAGCCGTTTCCACGAGGATGACCGATCCGTTGGGCGGTTACCAACTCGTCGTCGAACAGTTTGCGGCCGATCAGATCCATCGGCGCGTCATTTGCCGCGCCGATGTAGAGATCGACGCCACCGCTCTCCAATTGCTCGCCAATTGTCGCGCTGTCGGGAAAGATGAATGCAATCCTCACGCCGGGCGCTCGCTTGTGAATGTGGGGAAGCAGGTCGGGAGCGATTATTGCCGCAGGATTATCGGAAGCGGCAATCCTGAACGTCCGGTCACTTGAGGATGGGTCAAATACGTAAGCTTTCTGACCAAACTGCATTAAGCGGTCGAGAAGTTGATCCAATTCTGGCTTCAATGCTAAAGCATGTGGCGTCGCTGTCACGCCCCGTCCCGTCGATGCCGGAAGAAACAGCGGATCGTTCAGGATCTGCCGAAGCTTGTTCAGCCGGCCCGACAGAGCAGACTGAGTGATATTCAGCCTAGCCGCCGCATGGGTGACGTTAGCGTCTCGCAATAACGCGTCAAGCGCGAGCAAAAGACTAACGTCCAGTTCTCCCACATGCTGAACCAAATCAAAGCTCCTGATTTCCATCATGGTCATAATCATCGTAGCGGATTGTGTCGTTCTCTTCCAAGAGATGAGGCTGACTGTTGGCACTTTTGATCGGAGACTTAACCTCGGCCGAGGTGCCCTGGAAGTTTGATCGCATGTTAGTCAACGACCGGCACGACTTGTGAGCGCCAAAATCAAACTCCTCGCGGCGCATAAAATGGAGGTTCATCAGCGTCCGGACAGATCGATGTTGAGGAAGGAACTCGTCCTCGATCGCGGAAAAGGGCGACTTAACTAAGCGAGGCCCGGATGTCGAAGGTCTGATGCGTTCGAGGCGAAGGAGCACGCACGCTGAAACGGCCGCGTCTTTCATCACTTAGCACCTCGTTCGCCACGACAATGTCCGCCGGTAGCTACACGAGCAGCAACCTAGGACTCCAGCGTATCTCCGTACGCGACAAAGTGGTTGGCAAGGCGGCCGCGTTAAATCGGCCGATCGACCGACCGTCTTACGATCCAAGATACACTGTTCATGAGGCACGTCTGAGGTTTCTTGGCGAAATGACAGGGGCGTTTGGGTCCTTATTAGCTAGGGCTACAACCGCGAACGTTTTGGGCTTAAAAACGCTTGCGTCAGCCAGACGTATAACGGTCTAAACCGAATTGGGCCGCAGAAATTTCGGGCTCGCGGCCGTCGACGGTTGCGGCGAGTATTCGCGCGGAGCCGGTGCTCATCGTCCAGCCCAGCGTGCCATGACCGGTGTTGAGGAATAGGCCGCCAATCCTTGTCGCGCCGATTATTGGTGTGCCGTCCGGGGTCATCGGTCTCAGCCCCGACCAGAATGTCGCTTTGCTGAGGTCGCCACCGGGGAACAGGTCCGTAACGGAATGCTCCAAGGTTACGCGACGCGCGGGTACGAGGGTGCCGTTATACCCGGAAATCTCGGCCATTCCGCCCACCCTGATGCGGTCGCCCAAACGGGTGATCGCAATCTTGAAGGTCTCGTCCATGACGGTCGACACCGGAGATTGAAGCGCATCGACGATCGGGATGGTAAGCGAATAGCCTTTCACCGGATAGACAGGCAAGGTGATTCCATAAGACCGAAGCAAGAGCGGTGAGTAACTGCCGAGCGCAACAACCACCGCATCTGCATCGACCCGCTTTTGTCCCGCCAAGAATACGCCCCTTGCTTGGCCGGATCTGACATCCAGTCCCGACACGGTCGTGGCATAGCTGAAATTGACGCCGAGTTCCCGGCACCTGAGGGCAAGCGCATTCGTGAATTTGAAACAATCGCCCGTTTCGTCCTTCGGCGTCAGAAGGCCACCCACGAACTTGTGTCTGACGCGCGCGAGGGCCGGCTCAGTCCGGATACAGCCGTCCTGGTCGGCCACTTCAAAAGGTATACCGTCGGCGGCCAGGGCTTCGGCGTCCTTTCCCGACGCATCTAACTGCTGCTGCGTGCGAAAAAGCTGCAGCGTCCCCTTCATCCGCTCGTCGTAGACTATTTTGGTTTCCTTTCGAATATCGGCAAGTGCTTTACGGCTGTAGTCCGAAAGCTGAAGCATGCGGCTCTTATTGATCGCGTAGCGATCTGCGGTACAGTTCATCAACATCCTCGCCGTCCACGAGAGCATCGCCATGTCTAGTTTCGGCCGAAGGATCAGTGGAGCATGCTTCATGAAAAGCCATTTCATGGCTTTCAGGGGGATTCCGGGTGCAGCCCATGGCGAGCAATAGCCAAACGAAACCTCCCCAGCATTTGCGAAACTTGTTTCTAGCGCCGGCCCTTTCTGCCGATCGATCACCGTTACCTCGTGTCCATTTTTTGCCAGTTCATAGGCCGATGTGACGCCGATGATTCCGGCGCCCAAAACAATCACCTTCATTGTGTTGATTCTCCGGGCAAGTTAATCGATCGTGCGCGCCAGAACCGACAGCCAATTCTCGGAGCCAATTTTGCGCAAGAGGTTGTCCGAGTAGCCACTGGTGCGTAGTGCCTCGAACAGCACGGGCAGGCCGGCGCTGGAGCCAACCGCCTCGGGTATCTCCGCCCCGTCGAAGTCTGATCCAAGGCCGACATGATCCTCGCCGACCCGCTCGAGCAGATAATCCAGTTGCTCGACCATCAAATCAACCGGCGTGTCGCTGCGCATCTCGCCATCGGCGCGCAGGAAACACGTCGCGAAATTGAGGCCCACAATTCCGCCGGTGTCGCGGATTGCATCCAACTGCTTGTCTGTCAAATTGCGCGGCGTGGGGCAAAGCGCGTGAGCATTTGAATGGGTGGCGACCAGGGGCGCAGTCGACAGGCGCGCCACATCCCAAAAACCTTTCTCCGTGATATGCGAGAGATCGACGACAATTTTCATTCGGTTGCAGGCTCTGACCAACCGTTCGCCGTTATCCGTCAAGCCGGGACCCAGGTCGGGTGAGGCCGGAAAGTGGAATGGCACTCCATGCCCGAATATGTTGTTGCGACTCCAGACAGGGCCGAGCGAGCGCAGTCCGCAGGCATAAAGGACCTCCAAGAATTCGAGGTCGGCGTCGATCGCTTCGGCTCCCTCCAGGTGAACGACGACTGCCAGCGCGCCCCGATCGCGGGCCGCCCTAATGTCACGGGTAGAGGTACAACGGACGACGGCACCGTTCGATTCGCGCTCGATCCGAAGCAGAATGGCCAGTTCCGCCATGATGGGCGGGCGCCCTTCGCTGGCATCGATGGGCGTCGGCATCGGCAGCTCATAGCGTCCATCCTTCATACCGGCGAAAGAGATGTTGTCGCCTGAGGGCGAATAGAGCGCAAAAAGTCCTCCGAACAGTCCGCCCGCGCGAGCCTTGTGGAGGTCGATGTGGAAATCGTCACGCCCTTGGATGAAGGCACTGACGGGGTCGTCCTGCCGCTGGCGATAGAGCTTCAGCAGAATGTCATTATGACCGTCAAAAACCGGGACCTGACCGGACATATGGTGCCTCCGAATACAGGCGCCATGGATCATGGCGCCAACAGTCCGTAAGTTCGCCGAAGGCTTCTTTTGTCATAGCGGTAAAAAGGAGTGTCGTTCGTTGCTCAGATTAGAACATGCCTCAGCGTTTGGCGAAAACTCGCGATCTGTCCAGGATCCAGTCAATCACCTCCCTTGCCGGTCTAGGAAGAGCCTGGCCGGAACGCACCAGCATTGAGGCTTTGCCCGATTCCAACAAAGGATGATCGACCTTGAGTGCGACCAACCGACCATCGTCCAGATATTCCGCGACATGAAAGGGATCGAGAAACGTTCCGACATTGGTTTGCAAGGCGTGGTCAATCAGCATTCGCAGATTATTGGTGGTCATAGCCGCAATCATTTGCTCCTCTTCCGAATAGGCGATGTGATCGAGGATCTTTCGGATGCCGTAGGATGCTGTAAGGAGCGCGAGAGGATAGGAAAATGCCTTGCGAACTGTCAGCGGCCCTTCCGCCGCTGCAAGCGGATGCTGCGGCCTGACCAGCAGCCGCAGCGGCACGTCTACTTCCGCGAGCGTAGTCACCCGATGGGATGCTGGAGCGTTGAACGCTATGCCCAGATGGCAGATGCCGTCTGCAACGGTTTCAAGAATATCCGCGACGCCCAGAGCCTCGACTGTGAAATGTATATTTGGGTGCAATGCCGTAAACGGAAGGATGACCTCTTGCTGCAAGCCGGGCGCGAACCCTTCGCCGACGGCAATTCGGACATGGCCGCGGCTAAGATTGCCAATTTCATGGATTTTCTGCTCGAGGTCTTCGAGTTGCAGCCGCGACGCCTTCCAGTACTTGAGCACTTCGAGCGCGGCCTCCGTCGGGACACTGCCGGCAACGCTGCGCTCAAAGAGCTTGGCTCCGAGCTCGTCTTCCAACAGCCGGATCTGGCGCGTGATCACCGAGGGTGCCGTATTCAAACGTTCGGCAGCGCCCCTGATCGAGCCACTGACGGTAACCTCGTAAAAATATCTGAGTCGCTGCGGGTGAATATCTCTCATTGTCGCTCCCCTTGTTGCTCTGAAGGCAACGATGCGAATGATGCATTGCATCTTTTTCGTCCGCTAAAGAAGATGCAGTCTGCCATCGGTGTCAATTGTCGTTCCTTCGGAAACGGGATCGGACACTGAAAGCAGCGGCTCGCTGCAAGAAGGAGAGGATGCAATGGGGAGGACGACATGAAGAGAAGAACGTTTCTGAAAGCCGCCGCCGGTACGGCAAGTGCCGCAGTGCTGGGCGCGCCCTCGATTTCCCGCGCAGAAGAGCGGGTTATCAAGGTTGTTCCTATTTCCAATCTGTCTGGCATCGATCCAATCGTGACTTCGGGACAACCAATCCGCAATCACGGCTATCAAATCTACGATACCCTATTCGGCCTAGATGCCAATCTGCGAGCCAAGCCACAAATGGCGGACGGCTTCGAAGCTTCGGCGGACAAGAAAGACTGGACGATCAAGCTGAGGGACGGCCTGAAGTTTCACGACGGCCAGCCGGTCCGTGCCACGGATTGCGTTGCGAGCCTGCGGCGCTGGGGCCAGAGAGACCCCTTGGGGCAGCGGATGTTCACGCTCGCCGACGAGGTATCGGTGGTGGACGACAGGACGATGCGTTTTCGCTTCAAGTCACCCTTCGGCCTCGTGCCGGAAGCACTCGGCAAGGTCGGAGGACCCGCGCCTTTCATCATGCCCGAGCGGATCGCCAAGACGGATGCGAACACTTCGATCACCGAAGCGATCGGTTCCGGTCCCTTCCGGTTTGTAGCAGATGAGTGGGTGCCTGGTAACCGCGCCGTCTATGCGAAATTCGACGGTTACGTCCCGCGCAATGAGGAGCCAAGCGGGACGACCGGCGGCAAGAAGGTCTATGTAGACCGATATGAGTGGCACATCATCCCGGATGCTGCGACCGCGACCGCCGCGGCCGTTCGCGGAGAGATAGACTGGTATCACAATCCGGACACCAATCTTCTGCCTTTGCTTCAGAACGAATCGCAGATCGACCTGACGCCCTTCGATGACTTCGGATACGTAACCTGCATCCGCTTCAACCATCTTCATCCGCCCTTCGATAACGTGAAGATGCGCCAGGCGATCATGATGGCAGTAAGTCAACTGGATTATCTTGCGGCGGAAGCGGGCGATCCCACTCTCTACAACGAATGCAAGTCGATGTTCTTCTGCGGCACGCCTTCATCGATCGGGGCAGGTGGCGAGGTGATGACGGGCAATATCGAGAAGGCGGCTCAACTGATCAAGGAGGCCGGCTATAAGGGTGAGAAAATCGTGTTGCTCGCACCCACCGACCTTGTGTGGCTGTATAATGCCAACCTCGTTAGCGAAGCGCTTCTCAAGAGCCTCGGCATGAATGTCGAGCTCCAGACCATGGATCTGGGCACGTTTTATACTCGGCGAACAAAAATGGATACGGTCGACAAGGGCGGCTGGTCGATCTTCCATGCCGGCTGGAATGTCACGGATATTCTCGATCCGTCCACCCATCTCGGACTTCAGGCTACTGGCATGACGACTTGGCCGGGCTGGCCAACCGATCCGGATCTCGAAGCATTGCGCTTCGATTGGATTCAAGCAGGAACAGACGATATGAGGGCTTCCATCGCTCGAAAAATCGAGATGCGGACCTTCACGACCGTGCCATTCGTGCCGCTCGGCCAGTTCAAAACGCCTTCAGCCAGACGCAAAACGATCACCGGCATGCTAAAGGCGCCGATCCCGATTGCCTGGAACCTGCAGAAGGCTTGAGGCCGACGCCGGTTCTTCAGGACGGCCGGGCGCACCAGAAAAGCAACGCTCGGCCATCCTCGTTCTCCTAAACGTACCTAAGCTGCGTAGGCGCAATCTAAATGGGAGTTTTAATTGTCCAGTTCAAACGTCATTGCGACGGATCAGGCGCCTGCCGCCATCGGCCCATATTCGCAAGCCAGAGTTCATGGCGGGTTGCTCTACATCTCAGGGCAATTGCCGATCGATCCATCGACCGGCAAGTTCTCTTCCGATGATCCTGCCGGACAGATGAGGCAATGCCTTGCCAATGTCCAGGCGATCGCAGAAGCTGCGGGAACATCGATGACGCATTGCCTCAAGACGACGGTGCTAGTGACCGACCTTTCGAGGTTCGCGGACATAAACGCCGCATATGGCCAGATGTTTACCGCCCCTTATCCTGCCCGGGCGACCTATCAGGTGGTTGCCTTGCCGTTGGGTGCCCAGATCGAGGTCGAGGCCGTCATTGCAATCATCTGACCGATGCAACAAAACAGGGCGCCGGAATCTCAAATACCGGCGCCCTCAGATAGGATCATCATTACCGTTAGGCCGTCGCTTAAGTGGGTGTGAGCTTCTGGCAGGCCTCGGCAATGCGATTGCAGGCTTCCGCCAGTTCGTCCTGTTTTATCGCATAGGACATTCTCAGATGGCCAGGGCTGCCGAAAATGCCTCCCGGCACGACGGCAACATGCGCCTCCTGCATCAGGTAGCGGCTGACATCGTCGTCGGTTGCGATGACCTTGCCATTAGGCTGCTTCATACCAACAGCCGGTGTGCAGCGTGGGAAAAGATAGAAGGCGCCTTCAGGAGTTGCGCAGTCGAACATTCGGGTGGCGCGCAGTTTCTCAACGAAAAACAGCGAGCGATCGCGAAATGAACGACACCGCTCGGCAAGATAATCGTCCGGACCGGTTAGGGCTGCGAGCACGGCCGCCTGCGAGATTGAAGATGCGCAGGATGTCGACTGGCCCTGAACGACCGCCATGTTTCCGATCAGGGACTGCGGACCGACGCCCCAGCCGATACGCCAGCCGGTCATGGCATAGGCTTTAGATGCTCCATCCACGACGAGCATCCTGTCCCTGAGGTCGGGAGCTGCGTCGCGCAAGCTGACAAAGGGAGAGTAGCTGATTTCGCGATAGATTTCGTCACTCATAACTCCGACGTGCGGATGGCGCCCTAGGACATCCGCCAGCGCACTCAGTTCATCTCGCCGATAGACGGCCCCTGAGGGATTGCCGGGATTATTGAGGAGCAGCCAACGGGTTCGTTTCGTGATCGCGCTCTCGAGCTGTTCAGGAGTGATCTTCAATCCGGTATCTGCTGTCTGCACCACAATCGCGCGGCCGCCGGAGATCCGCACCACATCCATGTAAGTGGTCCAGAAGGGCGCCGCGAAAATGACCTCGTCACCAGCATCCAACGTTGCCATCAAGGCATTGAAGATGATCTGTTTCGCTCCGGTCCCGACCAGCACTTCCTTTTCGGTTGCGTCATGACGCTTTCCGATGGCCGTGCGCAATTCGGCGGTGCCTGAATTGGCGGTGTAACGCGTCTTGCCGTCTCGTGCCGCTTGAAACGCTGCGTCCACGACATGTTCGGGAGTAGGGAAGTCTGGCTCGCCGACCCCCAGATCAATGATGTAGTTTCCTTCTGCCCGCAATTGCGCGGCTGCTTCGGAAATCCGCACGATGCCCGACACCTCGATCCCGTTGAGCCGGTCTGCACGGGAAAATGGTCGACGGTTGTTCATGTCAGCCCACCAAAATTTCCGGCGGATTTGCGTCATAGGTTCGGATAATGCTTCGCTTTGGTTCGGCAACTGGATTGTCGAACAACTCGCTCTGTGTCTCTTTGTCCGACAGGAATAGAAACAATCCCGGCTCGTCGCCGAGCGGGTAGGCATCGACCGCATGCCAAGTGCCCTGTTTGAACATTACGCCTTGGCGATCCAGACGAAATGCTCGCAACTTCGTCGGTGTAGGCACGTCTTCCGCCGGCTCGCTTACAACGATAACGGTGGGAGATCCACCAATATGCATGCGGGATTCGGTTACATGGAAGTGTCTCTCAATCTTATGGACCTTGAAGGGCTGCGGCTTGAAGCTGATGAGTTGCAGGATGAGAGGCGCATCGCACTGCCATGGAAATCTATGAACGCTTTTCGTCGGCAGGTCGAAGTCCGGTAGCTCGTGAGGCTGGAAGACACGCCCGAAAGGGGTGAATGCCTCCGGTGTCAACGGTTCGATTTCAATGCCATGAACTGACGTCACGTCTTTACCTCCTCGAAATTTATATAGGGTTCCGGATTGGGCCGGCCTCATTCTCAAGTTAGCAAGCGGCACGTGGCGTCGATATGCGCAAACGCTACACCGGAATGTTGCTCCATGGGCACCTTTGGCAGTGTCAACGCTGGCCGAAGATTTTGGAATGGCGTCGAATATATTCGATCATCATGGTCATCGCCTTTGTCGGCGTCCGGCCGGATCGTGCAATGACATTCGCCTGGTTTTCGGTCAAAAGCGGATGTGCGATCTCGAGCGCTTTCAATTCACCATTGCCGAACTCGGCGGCGACATAGCGTGGGCCGAGAAACGCCACAGCAGTGCCGTTGCAGATGAAGTGGGCGATGGCGCGAGAGGAATTCGAGGAAAAGACGACATTTAGGGGGATGCGTTTGGTATCGGCCAGAAGTTCTGTCGTGCGGCCGAGCCCGAAATTGTTCGGCATCTTGGCGATTGGGTAGGACAGTGCATGAGCCAGCGTGATCGGTTCGCCCGTCTTGGCGAGTTCGTGATCATGGCTGACGAAAAGCTTGATCGGCACGTCAACATGCAGAAACGAGCGGATATAGTTGACCTTCGGAGGGTTATAAACAATGCCGAGATGCGCGATGTCGGACGCGACTTGATCAACTATGTCGCCGACCGAAAGCACGTTTACCGAAAGCTCTATTTTGGGAAAATCTTTGTTGAATGGCTTGACAACGTTGTCGATGAAATCGACCAAGAAGCCCTCTGATACCGAGACATAGACCTTCCCGCGCTTAAGAGCCCGAGTCTCCTCGATACGTTCTTCGAGGATCTCCATAAGCGAGCGGGAAGAATGCCAGTAGTCGAGGAGGAATTGTGCTGCATCAGTCGGCTTGCTGCCGGAGACATCGCGCTCAAACAGTTTTACGCCCATCTCCTCCTCAAGCAGTTTCAATTGCCGCGTCACGACGGAAGGGGCGGTGTTCAACTCATCGGCTGCCCGGCGTATGGAGCCGTGCAGAGCAACATTGTAGAAATAGCGCAGTCGGCGCTCATTGAGTTCCCGCATTCTATCGTCAAGATCCTTTCGTGACAAAGCACCAGAAGTTTTTCCGGCGCCTTCCAGGCAGTCCTATATGTTCCGCGACATGCGGGGATCGAGATAGTCTCGCAGCCCGTCGCCGATGAGATTGATGCTTAGCACGGTGATCGACAGAAACACGGCGGGGAAGAAGATCATGTGGGGATAGATCTGGAAGAAGGTCCGCCCGTCAGCGATGATATTGCCCCAGGTCGGGGTGGACGACGGCGTTCCTGCGCCGATGAAGCTCAGGATCGACTCGACGATAATGGCGGAACCACAGATGAAGGTTCCCTGTACGATCAGCGGGGCCAGAGTGTTGGGCAGGATATGCCTGAAGAGGATGTGGTGGATCGGAGCACCGGACGCTATTGCCGCCTCAACAAAAGGCTGCCCGCGCAAGGTGAAGACGACGGAGCGCATCAGGCGAGTGACGCGCGGTATCTCCGAAATCGTCAACGCGATGATCACGTTTCCGACACTGGCTGTTGTCAGTGCCATCAGGGCGATCGCCAAGAGAACGGCCGGTATCGCCATGAATGCCTCCAGGATACGGCTCATAATGGCATCCACGGATCTGAAGAAACCCGATACGAGGCCGAGAAGGATGCCGCAGGCAAGCGACAGCACGGCTACGGACACGCCGACCAGCAGGGAAACACGCCCGCCTGTAATCACGCGGGCGAAAAGATCGCGACCAAGCGCGTCGGTGCCGAACCAATGGAGGGAGGATGGGGGCTTCAGCCTCCTCAACGGAGAAATAGCATTTGGGTCAACCGTGTGAATGAGCGGTCCGACGAGAGCGATCAGGATCACGCACAGAAGCAGCACTCCACCGACCACTATGGATAGATTCTGGTGCACGAAACGCTGCCAGAGCGCGAAGCGGGAGGGTGTTTTTTCGAGGATTAGGGCCATGGGATCAGTTTCTTATTCTGGGATCGAAAATGGCGTAGCTGATATCCACTAGGAGATTTACTGTTACGTAGATCGCCGAAAGCATAAGCAGCACGCCCTGGATAACCGGATAGTCGCGTTGCAGGATCGCATCGACGAGCAGTCGACCGAGGCCAGGGATGGCAAACACTGTCTCGGTGACAACCACGCCGCCCATTAGGAGCGCAACGCCAATTCCCACGATCGTGGCAATGGGGACTGCGGCATTCCTCAGGGCATGGCGCAATAACACGACATGTTCACTCAGTCCCTTGGAACGGGCAGTGCGGATATAATCCTGCGAAAGCACTTCGATAACGCTCGCCCGCGTAATGCGCGTTATCAGGGCGATATAGACCGTGCTCAGCGAAAGCGCCGGAAGGATAAGATTATAAAACCATCCCGACCAGCTCTTCGCCAAAGGCGTATAGCCTTGAACCGGAAACCAGGCGAGTTTGACCGAGAGGAACCAGATCATCAGATACGCGATGACGAAAACCGGGACGGAAAAACCCAAAATGCCGATTGCCATCGCTATCCGGTCGATTAGGCCTCTAGCGCGCCATGCGGCAAGCGTGCCGAGCGGGACTGCGACTGCTATCGAAATGACGATGGTCAGCGCTGCCAGCGACAAGGTAGGCTCAAGGCGTTGCGCGATCAACGCGGTCACCGGCTTATGGGAGAAAATTGAAATTCCCAGATCTCCTCGGAAAGTATTCCAGAGAAAGATCCCGAGCCGCATGTGGAAAGGTTCGTTTAGGCCGAGCGACTCCCGGATTGCCGCTATGTCGGCGGGCCGCGCCATGTCCCCCGCGATAACCGCTGCCGGATCGCCAGGGGCAAAGTAAAGCAGGAAAAATGCGATCAGCGCAACGAGAAACATGACCGGAAGAGCGGCGAGGATCCGCCGTGCAAGGAAAGATATCATCGGCCTGCTCCAACGTTTGACTCGCTTAAATGAAGCATTTTCTCAGACCTCCTCTTCGGAATAGCCGGCATGTGCCTGAAACGGGTCGAGAGAGGCCGGCCAGTAGGGGTGGCGTTTTTTCGAGTAAGGCAGTGTTGCGAACTGTGTCGAGGCCGATCCGCCGGCATCGACGTAACGCACCTCGGCAGCCAGAGGCCCGAAGCCGGTCAGGAAATGCTGCATCGACTTGACCACGATTATCTTCTTGTCGGTCAATTGGCATCCAAGTGCCGTGAAGGCCTCGGGCGAATGAGTCTGAAGTCTGATCGACGTAAGGACGATGTCAATTCCCGCGCCCCTTACCCAGACCCCGGTTCCGAGGCTCATGCGCCCGCCGCTCAGCGCGGGCTGAGAATGATCCCGCTTGATGCCCATGACGGTGACGCGCAGGTCAATCGGGATTCCGGACTGCGGACCCATCTTGCCACCGAGGCGAAGGTCAAGTTTTCCGCCGAGACCCGTCTCCAGGCACATCTGAACGGCAACGGGATCCCAAAAGCATCCGATAGCCGCATTTTCCACCTTCCTTTGAACCAGGCCGTGCAGAATATTGGTGTTGTCTGCGGCCGCGCCGGCTCCGGCATTATCCGCCACATCGGCGAACACGACTGGCGCCGCGGAGGAGGAGAGGGCTGCGCTGATCGCCTCGTCGACCGTATCGTAGCGCTGGGCCGCGGAATCCCGCATATCCCACAATTGCTCACGAAACCGCCTGGCGGTATCTGTCGCGGCTTTCATATCGTTGTCGGCCACGACGAGCATCTTAGCCCCAACTTCCGCTACGTCAGCCCAGGGAAAGCCATGCCCGAAGGAGACCGAGAGTATTCCGTTTTGGCCTTCCGCCTCAGACATGCGCGTGACGAAGGATCGCATCGGTTCGGTCGGCGGACGCCAAACGCCTATCATCCGGCAGTCTTCCAGCGCCATTACGGGTCTAATCTCTCCGGCGAGTGTCCGGCCAACGAGATCGTAAACCTCTCTTGCCCTTTCGGCGATATCCGTATGGGGGTATTCCTTGAACGCGACGATGATATCCGCATTGGCGCGCATCAATTCCGTCAGGTGGCAGTGAAGGTCTATTTCGACGCCGATCGGCACGGACGATCCGACGATCTCGCGAACCCTTGCGATGACATCGCCCTCGCAATCGTCATAGCCTTCAGCCACCATGGCGCCATGCAGGAACAGCAAGACCTTGTCCACCGGCAACGCTTCCTGGAGGTCCTCCAGAATTTCGTCCCGTAATCCTTCATAGGCGGCTTTTTGGGTCCTCCCGGCGGGAGCCGCGAAAGCGCATATGCTCTCGACAACCTCGTCCCCGTCCGAGGTCGCCAGGCGGCGCCACTCGATCAACGGAATGTTGCCCAGCACCGGCGGGCGCAGTCCTCCGTCGCCGCGGAAATACTCGCGAGTAGTGAACGATTCTCGCACGGATGGAAAAGGCGAAAACGTGTTGGTTTCCGTCGCCAGAGTGGAAATGAAGACTTTCAAACGGATCCTCCCAAAAAACTTGAACCTTCAACGACCTGCCTCAGGAAGCCCACTCACCGTGCCCACGCAGCCGGATCCCATTCTTGACAGATATGGCCGGCCGAGACTTCCCGATATTCGCGCTTGGGCGGAATGTAGTCCGGCGGTCTTATAGGCGAGGGCAGTTCGCGTATCGGAGGTGCGGGGCGCTTGCCGCGCTCGCGCGGCTCTGGGAGAGGAACTGCCGACAATAGCCGCTTCGTGTAGGGATGCGTGGGATTGCCGAAGATCGAGGCTCGAGGCCCGATTTCGACAATCTCTCCGAGATACATCACGGCGACGCGATGACTGACCCGTTCGACCACCGCCATATCGTGGGAGATGAAGAGATAGGAAAGGTTCATCCCCTTCTGGAGGTCGAGCATGAGGTTCACCACCTGCGCTTTGACCGATACGTCAAGCGCCGACACTGCCTCATCCGCGATGATGAGTTTCGGTCGGACAGCCAGAGCGCGTGCGATCGAAATGCGTTGGCGCTGGCCGCCGGAGAATTCATGTGGGAAGCGTCTCATCATATCTGGCAAAAGCCCCACCTCGCGGAGCAATTGGGCAACGCGGTCCTTGGACTCGCGTTTGTTTGTCAGTCCGTGCAGGAGCATCGGCTCAGCGATGGCATCTCCAATTCGTATTCGGGGGTTGAGGCTTGCGTAGGGATCCTGGAAGATCATCTGCATCTTCGTCCGGGCCTTGCGCAGTTCGGCAGCCGAGCATTGCATGAGATCCCGCCCATCGACGACAATTTCGCCGCTCAGCGGGTGCTCGAGCCGCATGATCGACCGCCCGGTCGTGGATTTGCCGCATCCGGATTCCCCAACTATGGACAGGGTTTCGCCGGCCTTCAGATTGAAGGAGATGTTTTCCACCGCGTGAACCCGTCCGCCGAGCCTGCCCATCAAACCATTGTTGATGTCGAAGCGGGTTACGAGATCTCTAACCTCCAGAACGGTTGAAGCCTTCTCTTTTGCCAGTTTGCCAGTGCTAGAAGCCTCCGGCTTTTGCATGGCGAGAGCCTCGTCCTGAAAAGGAAGGCGGAAATGCGCGGGCTCCGATATGCCAGTCATTGATCCGAGCCGTGGCACCGCGGCCAACAGGGTACGCGTGTAATTGTCCTTCGGTTCGTGGAAAATATCCACCGTATCCCCGTGTTCGACAACATTGCCCCGAAACATAACGAGCGTTCGATGTGCAATCTCTGCAACAACGCCCATGTCATGGGTGATGAACAGAATGGACATCTGTTCCTCCGCCTGTAACTGGCGCAACAATTGTAATATCTCGGCTTGGATCGTCACATCCAGTGCCGTGGTCGGTTCATCGGCGATCAGCAGCTTAGGCCGGCAGGCGAGCGCCATGGCGATCATGACGCGCTGGCGCATTCCGCCTGAAAACTGGTGGGGAAAATCATCCAGACGATCTGCGGCGGCCGGTATGCTGACTCGGTCGAAGAGCCGTTTTGTCTCTGCCCGAGCTTCGGAGACGGACATCTTGCGGTGCAGGACGAGCGATTCCGACAACTGCCGGCCTACTGGGAGGACGGGGTTGAGGCTCGTCATCGGTTCCTGAAAGATCATCCCGATCTCTCCGCCGCGCACCTTGCGCATCTCACGCTCCGACAGCAGGGTGAGATCGCGCCCGTGGAGGATGATCTGACCCTTGACTTCGCTCGATCGGGCATCGAGTAGGCGCGTGATGGCGAGGCTGGTTACGCTTTTTCCCGAGCCGCTTTCGCCGACGATGGCAAGGGTTTCGCCTTGATTGACGTCGAACGAGATACCGTTGACCACGCGCGACCGGCCGTGTCCCGACAAAAATGCGACTTCCAAATTCCGAACGGATAATACAGTTTCGACCACGGATGCCCTTTCGATTTTCGTAGTTAAGCCGGAATGGCGGCGCAGGGCACCGCGCGGCCTCTATCGCAATGAACCCCGCCCGCCTTAGGCGTTCTTCTTGACGTTCCAGAACAGCGGGGCAGGCGATTTTATGATGCCGCTTACGGTCTTTCGATAAGCGGTAATCTGGGAACGCTGGCCGAGCGGTACGTAGGGGACGGTCTGAAATGCATGCGCTTCGACTTCGCTTGCGATCTTCTTCCGCTGGTCTTGCGTAGTTGCCTTCATCCAATCCGCCCGCAAAGATTCGAGATCGGCATCATCCGGCCAGCCGGGCCATGCCGCAAGACCATTACCACGCAGCGCGAGATGTTGCGCCGGGCTGAGAAAATCAACCGATCCCGCGCCCGAGACGAGAGCGCTCCAGCCGCCTTTTTCAACTGGTTCCGTTGAATTTCGACGGGTGAAATAGGTTCCAAGATCCATTGTCTGAACTTCGACCGTCATGCCAATCGCGCGCAGAAGCTGCTCGACGACGAGCGTGGCTGAATGAATCCAGGGAATGTCGGTCGCCGAGATGAGGATCACTTTCTCGCCGCCATAACCAGCTTCTTTCAGCATGGCCTTGCCCAATTCCGGATCGCCCTTCATCACGCCCGACCCGGTGCCTGAAGACATAGGGGTGCCGCAGAAGAAGAACGACTTGCAAATTTCGTAATTGCCTTCTCCAACCATGGCGACGAGTACGTCTTCCTGGTTGACAGCGGCCATCACCGCCTGCCGGATCTTCACATTGTTGAAGGGCTTTTGCTGTTGGTTGAAGCGCAGCAATGTGCCCTGATAGGGATCGTAGTCGCCAACCACGACATTGGGATCGCCTTTCAGGAGTTCGACAAGGTTGAGATCGGGTTTTTCGAACCAGTCTATCTCGCCGCGCTTCAGCGCCGCGACCGCGGTCGATTGATCGGGGATGATGATCCACTCGACGCGATTGAAATTGACCTGCTTGCCGCCGGCGAGGCCGCTTGGCGCTTCATTGCGGGGAATATAATCATTGAATTTTTCGTAGACGGCCTTGCTGCCTGGTATCCATTCATCCGGAAGGAAGCGATAGGGGCCGGATCCGGTGGCGTCCGTGATCTGCGTCTTGCTGTCCGTGGCGCCAGCGATGCGTTCGGGCATGATGAAGCATACCGGAGTGGAGGATTTACCGAGCGCCGTATAGATAAGCGGGAAAGCCGATTTCAGCGTGAAGCGGATCGTATTGTCATCCACCGCTTCGAGCTTGTCCGTTGCGTCCAGCAAGGACTGCCCCAGCCCATCCTTTCCGCCCCACCGTTTGATGCTTGCGATGCAATCCTGGGCCCTTACCGGTGCGTCGTCATGGAATTTCAAACCAGGCCGCAGCGTGAACGTATAGACGAGGCCGTCATTGCCTTCCTCCGCCTTGCTCACCATCTGCGGTTGGATTTCGAATTTTTCGTCTTCCGCAAACAGAGTGTCATAGACAAGATAGCCGTGATTGCGAATCGGATATCCGCTCGTGACGATCGGATCTATCGATGACAGATTTCCGGCGGGGACAAACCGCATGACCGTCGGTTTGGATTGCGCCGAAGTTCGATTCGCGCTTGCCGCGAGAACCGCAAGCGCCGCCGTACCATACAAGAATTCACGTCTTGTCCCTGTCATCGTCGTTCCACCCGTTTTTGATTATTGCAGGCTTATCGCTATCGATTGGGGCGATGCCTGCTCTTTCCAGGAAGCGTAAGCAGAATGCGGCGCGGCGTAAAACCGTAAACGGTACACATCGGTGTTGCTCATCGGGCAACACCGGTTCCGGCTCTCAGCGGAAGTTCTCAATCACCCCGCGGCAGGGGAGGCAGGACTTCGTCAGGAATCGGACAATTGTATCCAGCTCCTGCATTGCGGTTCCGGTGTTCCTGTTTCGCCTGGTCCAGCAGATCGGGATCTTGGATTGCGCGCAATGCGGAAGCGGCCATCACCTTGGCAGCCTGCAACATCCCCTTGTGTGCAGCCGGCAGTTTGCCCTGGGAAACGAGCTGCCAGGAATGGAACGCCGTGTTGCGGGCGAAGCTTGCGACCCAGATCTGCGCCAGCGGGATCACGACGGAAACGTCACCCACGTCCGTCGATCCGAGCGAGTTACCAACATGACCCGAAAGCGGAGCTATATCGCCGTCCAGCGCCCGGTTCCGTTGATCTTTCGAATCGGCGAATGCGACAGCCGCCGCCAGATCGCTCTCGTCAAAGTCGGGTGCTCCAAGCGCGGTGAACTGCTCATGCATCATTCTGGTGAGGGCCAGATTCGGTTGATAGGGCGACATTCCCGATTCAATCGAGAATTCGACCTCGGTTCCGCTCATCATCGCCGCTCCGCGTGCTATCTGTTCGACGCGTGCTGCCAAGACTTTCAAGCCCTCGACGGTACGCGATCTGACGATGTAGGCGAGTTCTATTCTGGATTGAACGACGTTTGCGGCAATGCCACCGGCATCGCGATAGGCATAATGGATACGCTCGCCATCCTCCATATGTTCGCGGAGGTAGTTGCAGCCGACATTCATCAGCTCGGCCGCATCGAGAGCACTTCGCCCGAGATGTGGCGTCAGGGCAGCATGAGAGGCATGTCCACGAAAGATCACCCGTATCTGCTGAAAGGCGTTGGTCCGGTTCATGTGGGCGGATGAAGTCGGGCCCGGATGCCATGTGAAGGCGGCATCGAGGTCGTTAAAGACCCCGGCGCGAGCCATGAAAGCCTTTCCGCCGCCACCCTCTTCCGCCGGGCAGGCGTAGTAGCGAATGGTGCCTGGGATGCCCATCGTCTCAAGCATTTCGGCTGCGGCCACCGCGGCAAGTGCCGATCCGGTCCCCAGCAGGTTGTGCCCGCAACCGTGTCCAGGTAGGCCTGGATGAAGAGGCTCCTCTTTCGCCGAGCCCGCCACCTGGCTCATCCCCGCCAAAGCATCGAATTCGCCGAGTAGACCGATCACCGGCTTGCCTTCACCACGTTCAGCGACAAAGGCGGTCGGCAACCCGCCGATGCCGGCAATCACTTCGAATCCCTCCGCCGCCAGCACGTCCATCTGGGCTTTGCTGGAGCGGCGTTCGGCGAACCCCAGTTCGGCAAATTCCCAGATCTCATCGGCCAGGCGGGCATAGCGACCCGCTCTGGAGTTCACGGCCGCGTGAACACCAGCCAGAACATTATCGATCGTCAGCTCATTCATTGCCATGTCTCCTTCATCAGTTAGTTCCCGGCACCGAAATCCTCACGTTGCCTGCCAAGCAACAGGTGCCAGCGCGTGATTTTGGCCTTCGAACGCGAACTCACGCACGAGTGCGCACGGCATGCGTCATACGGTCTAGAATCTCGCTGAGTATCGTTTCCGATGTTGCGAAATTGAGCCTTGCAAAGGCCTCGCCGCCGGTCACGAAAGTTTGCCCAGCGCTCAAGGCCACTTTGGCTTCGCTAAGAAAGAAATCATAAACCGGCGAAGGCAATCCAAGTGCGCGGCAGTCGAGCCAAGCCATGTAGGTGCCCTCGGGTGCATGGACCCTGATCCCTGGCAGGTCCTTCCCCAACCTTTGCATGAGCAGGCCGCGCATTCCGGCGAGATATGACAGTACGTCGTGCTGCCATTGATGGCTGTGTTCCCAAGCTGCGATCGTCGCATCAATGCCCATGACGTGTCCCGGCACAATCACCCTACCGGGGAAGGCCTTGAGATAGAGATCGCGCAGCGCCGCAGTGCCGAAGTGGACAAAGGCGCACTTCAAGCCCGCCGTGTTGAAAGATTTAGCGGCCGAACCCAGAGTGATTGTTCGCCTTCCGATTTCCTCGTCAAGCGAGGCAATGGGAATATGGCGGAACTGATCGAAGGTGATCTCACAATGTACCTCGTCCGAGACGATGAGCAGATCGTGAGCCAGGGCGAGCTTTGCCAGTTTTTCCAAGTCTTGGCGAGCGAGGACGCGTCCCGTTGGATTGTGGGGATTGCATAGCATGAGCAGGCGCGTCTGCGGCCCGATGGTTTTGGCGAGACTGTCAAAATCGATGGACAAACGATTGCCGTCGTCCACGGTTTCGACGCGGGTAAAAAGGCGCCCCGTCGAGACGATCGCGTCCCTAAACGGCGGATAGCACGGCTCTTGGACCGCAATGCCATCGCCCTCTTTAGAAAACGCCAGAACTGTCGTGAAAATGGCTTGCACAAGATCGGAGACAACGACGATATTTTTCGGGTCCGGTCGCCAATCGAATATCCTGCTCATGCGCTCCGCATAGAGCCTAGCCACGGAGTCTGGAGTGCGAGATCCGCTTCTTGCGGGATAACCGTATTGTTGATTGGTCGTTATTCTCGACAAAGCGTCGGCGATCGCCGGCGCGGCAGCATAGTCCATCTCTGCGACAAATGCCGGAAGGACATTTTCTCCATAGCTGGACCACTTGAGATTTCTTCGACGCCGCAGTGCCGCTTCGTCCATCAGGAAATAAGTATTGTCTGGATTGTGTGGCGGAGGAGCAGCGTCGACAGTCTGCATCTGATCAATCCCTTGCACTCAAACCGGAAAACGTCGGTCCCATGGGCGAAGTGCGCATGCCGTCTGCCAGTCGCGTCCACGGCAGGTCATCGGGATCGGCCTTCATCGGTCCTGGCGCCTTGGCGACGAGAATGGCTGCCGCCATCTCCGTGAAATCCGCCCGAAAATGTACCGAGCTCTTGTTGACGAGTATGGATTTTGTTTCCGGTTCAATGCCGGCGATACGATAAAGCACCCTGTCGAACATCTGCGCCTTGGTCGGACTGACGACGATGCTGACACCTCCGATGCGAAGGCAGGCGACACCTCCGAGATCGACCTTATTGCCATGGAACATCGGCCCCTCGAACGTGCATCTCCCATCGCCGATGAAATCGACATGAAACGTGCCTTCGAGAGGAGAATCGCCCTCTACATTTGATGTGCCGCCGAGCGCTATGGTTATATCGGCGCCGACGCCGGCCTCGCATGCCGCCTCGAATGCCGCGGGATCGTAAAATACCCCGATTGCGGCATTGGCCACCCCACAGTCCAGCAAGGCTTTTAGCATACCGGTCGTATTCCCGTCACCGCCTGCACCGGGATTGTCCTGCGTATCTGAGATGATCACCGGCTTCCGTGACTCCGCGTTGATTCGCATGGCCTGTTCCACGGCGTCGTGTGGAGAGAGGAAGTCGACCCGCCAGTGTTTCTCCTCGGCAACTATCATATCGACAAGCGTAGAAACGGCATCTTCAACAGCCCGGCGGTCGCGTCCGTAACCCCAGACGGTCGGCCCGCATTCGGGGAAATCGGCGGCGGGAAAGCCTGGGGCGAAAGACAGAGAGATCACGTCCTCCTTCTGAAGTTCCCGCAGCCTGTCATAGACCCGACGGGCAGGATCGACCAACGTGGACATCCCATTAATCGGAATGAGGAAGGGGAGCCTGCGAAATGCCTTGAACCAGGGCGCGGGTGATGCATGGTAGTCATGGAGCAACTTAAGTACCTTGGCTCCGGTATCCGCCATGTCGAGATGCGGATAGGTCTGGTACGCGATCAGGCCATCTGAAAGATCAACCATCTTAGCAGTTACATTGGCATGCAGGTCCAAGGAAGCGACTAGAGGCACATCCGAGCCAATGATCGCGCGCAGCCTCGCAAGTATTTCACCTTCCCCGTCGTCATGCGCTTCTGTAACCATGGCACCATGGAGATTGATAAAGACGCCGTCATACGAATGCTTCCTTGCCGCTTCGGCAATCTCGCCGAGAATCTGCTCGAAAGCATCCGTCGTCACATGAGCCGATGCGCTGGCGCCACCCCAGATGACCGGGATGAGCTCGTGGCCAGCGGAGAGTGCCGCCTTGATGAAGCCCCCAGCGCCGAGATTGACTTCCTGCAGCTCATAGAGCTCGGCTCCGCGCCTCAGCGTCGGATAGCCTTCCCCTTTCAGGAAATTCCGGTAGTGGGCTTTTGACGGCGCGAAAGTGTTTGTCTCATGTTCAAATCCTGCCACAAGTATGCGCACGATCCTCTCCCAGTTAATGAAGCGAGGAATGGCCTGTATCGATCGATAGGTTTTTACGGAAGCCGCAGCTTGAGGATGCGTGCATTGCCTAGAGAGCAACACCAAGCTCAACGGCACGTGACAAGGGGCTTTCACCGTCAAGGGCGGTCACTTAACGAGGTTCGCCAAAAACTGCCGCGTGCGTTCATTGGACTGGATGTTGAAAAACACATCCGTCCGGTTGATCTCCACGATCTGACCCTTGTCCATGAAGATCACTCTGTCGGCAACGCGCCGCGCAAAGCCCATTTCGTGGGTAACGCAGATCATCGTCATGCCGTCTTTTGCAAGTTCAGTCATGGTATCGAGGACTTCTTTCACCATCTCTGGATCAAGCGCGGAAGTCGGTTCGTCAAACAGCAGAATTTTTGGCTCCATGCAAAGCGCGCGTGCGATGGCCACGCGCTGCTGCTGGCCGCCTGAGAGCTGGCGGGGATATTTAAGCGACTGTTCGGAAATCTGCACGCGTGCGAGATAATACCCGGCGATATCCTCTGCCTGCCGCCGCGATAATCCCCTGACTAGGGTCGGCCCCAGTACGCAGTTTTCCAAAACGCTCAGATGAGGGAACAGGTTGAAGTGCTGAAACACCATTCCGATCTGTTGTTGGGCGATGCGCACTTCCTTCCGCCCATCTGATATTTCGACGCCGTTCACGTAAAGGCGGCCGCTGTCGAAGGGCTCCAGTTGGTTGATGCAACGAATAAGCGTGGACTTGCCGGACCCGGAAGGCCCGCAAATGACGACTTTCTCACCGGTGGATATATCGAGATCGATGCGGTTTAGAACCTGGAAGCTTTCATACCATTTCGAAAGTTCGCGAATCTGCACGGCGCGCGGCTTGTCGAGGCTGGGTATTCCGGTCGCACCCATAACATCACCTTCCATGATCACGGGACAAACGGCGTTCGACCAGCGCGCCGTAACGGGACATGCCAAAACAGAAGCAGAAATAGACGAGGGCCGCGAAAGCATAGCCGGTCGTGCTGATCGTCGGCGCGGCCCATCGGGGATCGATGCGCGCCGCTTCGACGGTCGACAGGAAGTCGAATATTCCGACGACCAGAAGCAGCGAGGTGTCCTTGAACAAACCGATATTGATGCTGACGATATTCGGAACGGCGACCTTGAGAGCTTGCGGCAGAATGACAAGCCCCATCGTCTTCCAGTAGCTCAAGCCCAGTGCCGATGCCGCTTCATATTGGCCTTGGGGGACGGCTTGCAGTCCACCCCGAACAATCTCCGCGAGATAGGCCGCCGCAAAGAAGGAGATGCCGACGAAAGCCCGCACCAGCTTATCCGGATTGAGGTCCGGCGGGAGGAAAAGCGGAAGCATCGTATTCGCCATGAAAAGCACGGTCACTAGGGGGACGCCGCGTGGCAGCTCGATCAATCCGATGCTCAGCCACCGCACCATCACGAGTTGTGAGCGGCGCCCGAGCGCAAGCAATATCCCAACCGGCAAGGCCGTGGCGATACCGACGGTGGCGACAACGATAGTGACCATCAGCCCGCCCCATAGGTTCGTGGGAACATGCCGCAGCCCCACCGCTTCCCAGCCGCTTAAGAAGATAAAGCCGGTCAAGGGGAGGGCGACGATGACGACGGTCAGTCCCAGCCGCCTGAACGGAGCACGTGGCCACAGCAGATATGCGAGGCCAAGACCTCCGGCGAGAAAGACAGTGTTCACACGCCATCGTTGCTCGAGCGGGTAGGAGCCGTAGATGAAGTATTGATAGCGATCGGCAATGAATGCCCAGCATGCACCGACGGCACGCCCATCCTGAGATCGGCATGCCTCTCCGCTGTCGCCCCACCATACCGCGTCGAGCAACAGGAAGCTGGCGAGTTGCCACACCGTGCCAGCAAGAAGGGCAAAGATCAAAATCGATAGAAGAGACTGCCGCCAGTTGGAAAAGAGATTGCGGCTAAGCCAGCTAATCCAGCCTCGTTCGGCGATCGGCGGCGGGTCAGACGGGTAGGGCTCGCTCTGACAATAGGTCAAGGGCAGCAAGGGCTCACGTCGATAGGTACCGGATGACATCAGTTTTCCACGGTCGTAATGCGGTGGTTATAGAGGTTCATCCCGGACGCCGTCAGGAGCGAGATGGCAAGATAAATAGCCATGGTCATGAAGACGATTTCCACTGCCTGGCCGGTCTGGTTCAAAACCGTTCCGGCAAAAATCTGCACAAGATCGGGATAGCCAATTGCCACTGCGAGCGAGGAGTTTTTCAGGAGATTGAGATACTGGTTTGTCAGGGGCGGAATGATGACGCGTATCGCCTGTGGCAAAATCACTTTACGCATTATTTTTCCGGGCGGAAGATGAACCGCACGTGCTGCCTCATACTGTCCCTTTGGTACGGCCGCCAGGCCGGACCGAACCACCTCGGCAATCGACGAGGCGGTATAGAAGACCAGGCCAATGAGCAGTGCTACGAACTCAGGCAATAGCTGCAACCCTCCATCCACGCTAAACCGTCCCATCACCGGCATATCGAATTGCATCGGTGACCGTCCCGTCACCAAAATGACAGTCACGTAGAAAGCCAGGGGCAGGCCAAAGATAATCAGCAGGTTTGCGGAGAAAACTGGAAAACTCCGCCCTGTTTTCGCCCGCCGTATTTTAGAAAAGTGCATGGTCAGACAAACGAGCGACGCCACCGCCGCGGCGACCACGAGCCAGGCAGCGCCGAAATCCTGAAAGACCGGCCGTGGAAGAGCAAGCCCGCGGCGGTTCAGATAAATTAGATTGCCGAAGTGCAGACTTTCCAAGGCTTTCGCTGGGAGCGCCGCCAAGACGGCGTTGTACCAGAACAGAAGCTGGAGAAGTAAAGGTGTGTTTCTGAAGACCTCCACATAAGCGGCGGCCACACGGCTCAGCAACCAGTTGGGCGATCGTCGGGAGATGCCGATGATGAAACCTAAAACAGTTGCGAGAGGAATGGCGATCACGGTGACTCCGACCGTGTTCAGCAGACCGACTAGGAATGCGCGTCCATAGGTCGAAACTGCTCTAAATGGGATAAGGCTCTGACTGATGTCGAAGCCGGCGGTATGGGCGAGGAAGCCGAATCCGGATGCGACCCCCTGCTGGGAAAGGCTCCGGCTAGCATTCCATATCGCACCGCCAACCAAGCAGGCGATCGCGACGAGCAGTATCGCCTGCCACAATATTTCCTTGGCGGTGGCCGTTCGGCCCCGCCTGGACCTCGAGGGTGTCCAGGAGAACATCTAATTTCCCATTGTCTTGATGTTGCGGGCTACCGCTTATGGCCCTCATCGGTCATTTGCCGGGCCAGCCTCCGTCATCGAAGCGGGGGAGCGTATTGCAGGCCCCCCTTGCTCCAAAGAGCATTTAGGCCTCTCGGAATTTTCAAAGGTGAGCTCGTGCCGAGATTTCGGTCGTACATTTCGCCGTAATTGCCCACGGCGCGGATCGCGCGCAGCGCCCAATCCTTGTCCACGCCCAGAAGTTCACCGACGTTGCCCTCTACGCCAAGCAGGCGGCGGATTTCCGGGTTTTCGCTTGTCAGATAGGTATCGACATTGGCGCGGGTGATGCCGTTGTCCTCTGCGATAAGCAAGGCAAAATGAAGCCAGGCAGTGAGATCCGACCATTGGCTATCGCCCTGCAAGACGCCGATCGCCAGCGGCTCCCTCGAGATAATCTCCGGCAGGACGACATGTTTGTCCGGCTCGGCCATCCTGCGACGTTCACCGTAAAGCGCGGAAGAATCGTTTGAATAGCTGTCGCAACGCCCGCTTTCATAGGCTTTTACCGTTTCACTGCTCGTGGCGAAGGTCACCGGCTTGTACTTCATACCTTTGGCTCGGAAGTAGTCCGAGGTGTTCAGTTCGGCCGTCGATCCCTGCGTTAAGCATATGCTGGCGCCGTCGAGCTCGGCTGCAGATGTCAGGCCGCTATCGGCTCTGACGAGAAATCCCTGTCCGTCGTAAAAATCGACGGCGCGAAAATCGAGACCGTTGGCTGTGTCGCGAGAGAGTGTCCAGGTCGTTGTTCGCGCCAGTACATCGACTTGTCCGGCCTGAATTGCTGCAAAGCGGTCCTTGGCCGTCAGGGGAACATATTTGACCTTCGTGGCATCACCAACGGTCGCGGCTGCCAACGCTCGGCAATAGTCCGTGTCCAGCCCCTGCCAGTTGCCGTCCGAATCCGGCAGCGCGAAGCCTGCAAGTCCGGTACCGACGCCACAGACGAGTTCGCCCCGCGCCTTGATCTTGCCCAGCGCGGAATTCTCTTGAGCGCTCGCCCACCCGGAGATAACTACCATCGTCAGCGCGGCCAATGCCGCACTTTTAAAACGAACTTTCACTAGACTTATCCTCCATTTGCGCCTGCTCTCCCGGGCTGGCGCGTCGGCCGCTTTGTTTGAGTAGTGATGACCATGGCCAGACGATACTTCGAAGTTATTGAAAGCTGGGGCTCAAGGAAGAAGCAAAGAGTAATGATGGGTGTTGTCCCCAAGGCAACGCTCGCCATGGTCAACCCTTGCTGACCCGAAACTTCTAAGCATCCGCCGCTTGTCGAGCGCTTCTTCGCCTGGAGCAGTCGAAATCGGCGACTGTGGAAAGACCCGGAGGCGACGATAAAGTCGGCCAAAGCCTTTCTATATGCTGCATCCATCATGACGCTGACCAGGCACATCGCAAGGTCATCATGTATTCTCAGACGGACTCTCAGTGCGATCCTCAGATCGGGAGCGGCCGATTTCGTCGCTTTCCTCAAGATGGTCGGCTCTTCCACCAACGTTGCAGGGCTCCGTGCGATGTGAAATGCCCGCACGTTACCGCAGCAGAACCATCACCCTGCCGATATTGCGCTCAAACGAACGTCTCGGCATCCATCAGGCTCTCTGCTGCTCGCTCGGATGATCACGCCGACGACAGGATCGGGCGGGATATAAACAAATGTGTATTATACACTTTCTTGTTGACGAACTTCCTGCATCTCGGTTATGTGCATATTACACATTGAACAGGTGATGGAAAATCCCTGCGCAGCGAATTTGGACATCCGCGACGCATGTGCGGTCAACAGCAGGGAGCCGCGAGAGATGAACGTCGACGCATCTATATCAGGGAACGACAAGGCAGCGCCGAAGCTTGACTGGCGCATGATGCTGCCCGTTTTTCTCAGCCTAAGCTTCTATGCGGCGAGTGCGGCCGCAGTCTTACCCATTTTGCCATTCTACCTCAAGGAGATGGGGGCGACGCCGCTTATCTTCGGTATAGTGATCGCCACTGAAGCGCTCACTCAGTTTGTCGCGGGACCACTTGTCGGTCAGCTTTCCGACCGGGTGGGACGTAAGAAAATCCTGCTGGCTACGCAGGTGGCTGCATTCATCAGCTTCCTTTTGCTCGTTGTGGCAGAGGCGGTGTTTCCCGCTCTGTTAGCGCGCATTCTGTTCGGCTTTACGGGAGGAACGTTCGCCGCTGCCGCCGCCTACGCCGCAGATCATAGTTCTCCGGCCAACCGCCGGCAGGCCATAGGCATTCTAAATGCCGCCGTCGGGCTTGGCGGCATCCTCGGAGCTGGACTGTCGGGTTATCTGTCCGGCATCTCGCTGACCGTTCCGATTTACGCAGCCATGGCCTTCTCCGCGATGAGCTTCGCCATGACGGCTGCCTGGATCAAAGGCAACCACACAGCATTAAACGGCCTCGATAAGACAGGCGTAAGCCCTGCTCCCTCCGGCAAGACGTCATTCAGATCAATCGTCAGCTCCCCCTTGATCCGAGTGCTGGTGATCGTGCTGCTCTGCTACTTTTTTGCCTATGGTATGTACGGCTCTCAGATCGCAAACTATCTTCAAGCGACCTTTATCAGTGGAGGCAGTTCGTTTGGGCCGCGAGAACTCGGCTACATAATGGCCGCGGACGGTGCGACTAACATCATTGTCCAGTTGTTCCTGCTGCAATGGCTCGGGCGATACTTCACGGAACGCCTGCTGATCGTTCTCATATGCGCCATTGTCGCCGTCGGCTACATCACTGTTGGCTTTGCGATGACGCTTCCGGTCCTTGTCTTTGCCATCCTTTGCGTAAGTGTTGGCGACGCGTTGGCGCGTCCCACCTTCATTTCGGCGCTCTCCGTCCATGCGCCGCGCGGACGTCAAGGGGTCGTGCTGGGAACTGCCCAATCGCTGCTTGCTGCTACGGAGGCTGTCTCTCCTGTAATCGCCGGCTTCCTCATTGGCCGGGCACTCTATGGTGTCTGGACCGGCGCGATCATCGCTTTCGTTGCGATTGCCGCAGCGATCGCCTGGACAAGACTACCGCCCACTGACCCGGAGGCAGAGGGGCAGGCGAGCGAATAAGCATACGGTTGCCGCGCCAATGGCAGCTCCTCATCGCACTCGGCTCGAGAGACCCAATCAATGACACGCCAGGACATCTTGGAAAACAGAATCGGTATGCACAGCCCGCGGGAGGTATGGTGATGAGTTCCGTTGCGCATGATGCGCTCTTTCAGATCTATTCACGGGCGCTGGTCGTTCCGTTCGTTATCAGGCGCTCGATGAGGACATTAAAATTCCTCTTGTTCGCCGCGTTGGTCCTCTCGGGCTGTACACACACGCCAGATCGCGCTTTCGACGCCGTTGAGGCCGACAATGCTTTGATAGCGGGATATGGTGAAATCCGCGCCTTCCGCTATTCCCCGCGCAACGAAGCGCTTGCAAAGCATCGCGACTGGATGGTTAAGACCCAGTCCGACTACAAAAACATACTGATGATCTCCGGTGGGGGCGGCAGCGGCGCTTTCGGTGTTGGCGCACTCGCGGGGTGGACTGCAACGAAGACGCGCCCGAGTTTTGATGTCGTAACCGGCGTCAGCACAGGCGCCTTGATTGCGCCATACGCTTTCCTGGGTCCTGCTTACGACGAGACACTGGTGCATCTGTTTACCGGCGGTGTCGCTCAGGAGCTTGTCGCAGTCAACGGTCCCTTTGGGGTGTTCGGCTCAAGCCTGCTCGAGCCGGGGCCGCTCAAACGACATGTCGATCGCTCCATAACGCCGAAGGTCCTCAACCAGGTCGCTGTCGAACACCGGAACGGTCGGCGGCTGCTTGTTCTCACGACAAACCTCGACACCCAACGTGGCGTGATTTGGAACATGGGCGCCATCGCTGCGAGCGGAAACCCGGATGCGCTGGAGCTGTTTAGAGACGTCATCGTTGCCTCCGCAAGCGTCCCAGGCGTCTTTCCTCCGGTCATGATCCGGGCAACATCAAATGGGCGTCAGTTTCAGGAGTTGCATTCCGATGGAGGATCAACTTCTCAGATCCTTACATCGCCTCTTCTAGTCGAAAACGCACTATTTTCCGAGGAAACCGTTCCGAAAAAAGTCAATCTATATGTGATCGTCAATAACGCGCTCATTCCCGAGTTCAACCTCACGCCGAACAGGACAGTGTCGTCCCTGGGCCGAGCATACTCGACCTTTTTGAAGTCTCAGGCGCAGAGCGAATTAACTGCGCTTTACAACCACGCCCGCCGCACAGGAGCGAATTTCAATGTTGCATCAATCGATGTGCAGATTCCCTATTCGATGCTTAATCCACTCGACAAGAATTATATGCAGGCTGTTTACAGCCTTGGCTATGAGCAGGCGACCTCCGGGAGATTGTGGAAGGATACGCCAATCTTTCCGTTGAAGTTGCTACAGCCTGTTTCGCAGTGATTTTCGTCATCAAGACAAGCGGGCGTCTCTCGTCACGCTCTCATATGGCGCCTCGTCAGATGAACCGCTCACTGATCTGCCAACCACAAATGTGCGCCCTGCCCTTTAACCCTGACATGCGCCTGCCTGTTTAGACGAGTGCATGATTCACATCAAAAGCGAGCCTTCAATGACAGACGAAGCTGATGTCCGGCGCCTGGCGGGGAAGAAACTGCAGAGTTTGCTTCCGATCTTCGCGATCGTTGTCGTGGATACCGCGAGTGCAGGTCTCATCCTGCCTCTTCTACCATTTTACGCGCAAGAGTTCGGTGCGACGCCGCTGACGATTGGATTTCTGTTCGCGAGCTTTGCCATTTGCGAATTTCTTGCTGGGCCTATCTTGGGGAACGCCTCCGACAGATTCGGGCGCAAACGGTTGCTTTTATTCAGTCAGATCGGCACATGTGCAAGCTTTCTTTTGCTTGCCGCGGCGCCCGACCTTTTTGTTGTTTTCCTGGCCCGCATCCTCGGTGGTTTGTCAGCGGGCAACGTCGCCATAGCTATCGCTTATGTCGCGGATAGGACCGAAGCTAAAACCCGCCGACAAGCAATCGGGTTCGTTAGCGCGGCAATGGGTTTGGGCACCATGGTCGGTCCAGCTCTTGGTGGAGCACTCGCCCCGATCGGACTGGCAATTCCATTCTTGGTTGCTGCGGGGCTATCCCTTGCCAGCATCGTAGCGACTTCCACTCTCCTTCCTGCGAGTGATCGGGTTTGGTCCCGCACCCAATTCGAAAGCCCAGCCTTCCGGAAAGAAAAACGTCGGACCCATCGAGCACGTTGTGGCAAAGAATCCCTGGACGACAATGCAATCGGCGTGGCACGGTTCTCTTTGCCGAGATTTTGTCGTGAGATCGCTGATCTAATAGCGCTTCCCAATGCCAAGGCGCTTCTAACAGCACTTGCCATACTGTACCTCGCGTTCAGCCTGTTCGCTTCACAACTCGCGCTGGTGCTTCAAGCGCGATACCAGTGGGGTGGCGAGCCATTTGGCCCGACCGAGATCGGGCTCCTGTTCACCGCGGCTGGTGCGACAAACATTTTGATTCAGGTTGTGGTAGTGCGCGCCATCAGGACAACGTTCCATGAGCGAACGCTGGCCGCAGCGTCGTTCGCGTTGCTCGCGGTCGGTTTCGCCCTCATCGGTTTCGGCGATACGATCCCTGGCCTGGCCGTGGGCGTCTTTACAGCCGCGTCGGGCCTGGCGCTGGCAAGGCCGACACTCGTTGCCGCACTGACACTAATTGTGCCCACCGGCTCTCAGGGTGTCGCGATGGGTATGGCGCAATCGCTTGCTTCCCTCATCAACATCATCGGGCCGATCGCCGGCGGACTTTTGATCCAGCAACAAAATTACAGCGGCTGGGCCTTAGTCTTAGTCGCGCT
This sequence comes from Neorhizobium sp. T6_25, assembly GCF_002968555.1. NCBI lineage: Bacteria > Pseudomonadati > Pseudomonadota > Alphaproteobacteria > Hyphomicrobiales > Rhizobiaceae > Neorhizobium > Neorhizobium sp. T6_25. The sequence continues at coordinate 42,171 of NZ_PVBL01000018.1, read as the reverse complement.
CGCGTTCACGGGGGTCGCCGCAGTCGGATTGCTTTCTCTTTTTCCAGAAAAGTCCAATCCAACAGAAGGATGACGCTCACGACCGGCTCAGGTTGCCCGTGCTGACCCGTCCGCTGAGCACGACGGCATCGCATCGGCTTTCACTCATCCAACAGGAGAACGAAATGTCACATCCCCGCCTCTGCTGGGCAACCATCCAACTGTGTTTTCGACCGATTGCATCTGCCCTCCTTTCATTGTCGCTGCTATCGGTTTTTGGCTGCGCGGCTGTGCCGCTTGAACAGGCGAATTCGCTGACGTCCTACGAAAGCTTGACATCACACAACGGGCGATTGACCAAAGCGAACTATAAAGTCTCGTCAGGGGATCTCGGCGCCATTAAAACGATCTACATCGCGCCAACGATGGTGTCGGGCGCAGCAGTGCATTCCATCAAGAATCCTTCCGATCGAGCCCTGGTGGCGAATGTAATAAGCCGTGCCCTCTGCGTCGGTGTGAGTGACCATTTCGAGGTAGTCCGCAGCAAGGAGGATGCGGACCTCATTGTTCACGCAACCATTACCCAAATCGTGCCAACGAACGCCACAATGGCCGGTCTGTCTACAGCGACGTCGCTCGGAGCTAGCGTCTTTTCGTCGGTGCCCGTTCCGAGGTTGCCCATGGGGCTTGGAGGCCTTTCCGTGGAGGCCGAAGCCACGACGAGAGAAGGGAAGCAGGTGGGAGCGATGGTATGGGCTAAAGGAGCGAACTTCATGACCACCAGCGCGCGAGTTTCGCAGATTGGCGACGCCTATTCACTTGGAGCGAGCTTCGGAGGTGATTTTTCCAAGATGCTCGTCACCGGAAAGTCACCGTTCAAGGCGCTGCCCAAAATCCCGTCCGGGCAAAGAATCAAGTCGGGCCTTGGCGGAAAGCCGAAATACCCTGCTTGCGACCTCTTTGGCCGGTCACCCGGACTCAAGGACTTCGCAGCCTCACAGGTCGGGATGCCGCCGTCGTGGACTGACAAGCAGCGTCCGACAGGAGGCCAATAGAAAGCAAGAACGAACATCGCGAGGCCTGCCTGCCGCTTGCGGTTATATTTGAAGGCCTTATCGGGCGCTGAGCCGGCTAGCATTCAGACCATTGCGCACCGAGATGATACGCGTTCACGTCAATCCCGCGCGGCTAGCAGCGTCGGTTGTCGCTCTGGGTGACGAAGCTGAACGCTCTTACGACCATTGAGCACTGGCTGGAGGGGAACAGCTGGAGGTGTTAAGCCTCCAGCGCCACATGGCGGGCGCCCCAACCGTAGCCAGCGAATGCATGTTCACTGGCGGCTAAAGATCATGAAGAACCGCCTTTTCATAATCAAGCTCCAGACTGACCGATGATCAGAACCTTCGGTCTAAAGGGAGAAGTCATTCGGCGCCACCCATCACGCCGACATTGACACCTTATCTTCGGCGTTATCGTGTCGTCCTTTACGCATGAAAAGATCCGTCTGTGTCATCCGCTCTTCGCATCTTGTTTGATCTTGGAGTACCCGCGGTCCGACCGACTTGACCCATTGGGCGTCAGTGGGCTCGGATACAATTTGCCAATATATGGCGTCGCGTCTAGCCTTCTTGCGCGGGCGCAGCGGCGATGCTGTCGGCGAACATCCGCATGAGGCGAACCAATTGGTCAAAGTCTTCACGCGTCCAGTCTTTTAGGAGGGATAGGGCCATTCTTTCTCGCGCCCTGTCGAGAGCGTCGGTCGCGGCCTTCCCCTTTGCCGTTATGAGCGCTTCACGCACTCTTTTGTCGGTTGGCAGCGAATGGCGTTCGACAAGACCGAGTTGCTCGAGACGGGCGACCTGACGGCTTACGGTCGTGTAGTCCCGCCCCACACCATCGGCGAGCTCGACAACTCCAATTGGTCCACGCCGCTCGATACCCACGAGGAGCGGAAACAGGGCGCGCTCAAGTGTCAGCCCCGCCAGTTCCAGCAATTGCGCATCCCGTTCCGGACGATTCATGAGCCCGGCAATATCCATGAGCGAACGGTGCAGCTCGGGCAGTGATTTCAAGATATGTGCATTTTGCACTTTTTTTGTTGACATGGCCATGCCTCCTGATGATATGTGCATCATACACATTGGAGGCAAAAATGAAAGTTGATAACGTCATCGAAGTCTTGATTTGCGGCGCGGGCGCTGCCGGTCTCACACTTGCCATCGACCTAGCGAGACGCGGCGTCTCGTTCCGCCTCGTCGAGAAAATGAACCAGCCATTTGCGGGCTCGCGCGGCAAGGGTATTCAACCGAGAACGCAGGAAGTCTTCGAAGACCTTGAAATCATCGATCGTATTGTCGCGGCTGGTGGCATCTATCCGCGGATGCGCGAGTATCGGGACGATGGCACCTTCGTGGAGAAGGATATGGGCGAGCGAGCTGAGCCGACACCCACGGAACCCTATCAGATCGCCCTGATGGTGCCGCAATTCCTTACGGAGAAGGTGATGCGTGAGCGGCTAGCTGAACTCGGCCATCATGTCGAGTTCGGACTTGAGCTTGTTGCCTTCGAACAGGACGAAGAATCTGTAACCACTTGGCTTGCAGGGCCATCTGGTCAAGAAGTTGTTCGTTGCGAGTATCTTATTGGTGCAGACGGCGGCCGGAGCTTTGTAAGAGGTTCGCTTGGTGTGGACTTTCCTGGAAAAACACTTGGTGTACGTGCTCTGGTAGCAGATGTCTCGCTGTCGGGCCTTGACCGTCAGGCCTGGCACCAGTTCAACAGCGGAGACATGCAGCGGATGGTTTCGGTTTGTCCGCTCGCGGGAACCGAACTTTTTCAGATCCAGGCACCGATCCCGCCGGAGGGCGAGGTCGACTTGTCCGCCCAAGGGCTGCAACAAATGATCACCGAAAAGACTGGCCGAAGCGACATCATGGTGCAGTCAGTGTCCTGGGCGTCTGCTTATACGATGAATGCTCGCCTTGCAGAGCGCTACCGGATTGGACGGGTGTTTCTTGTCGGCGACGCTGCTCACACCCATCCACCGACGGGTGGTCAGGGCCTTAATACCAGTGTGCAGGACGCCTACAATCTCGGATGGAAGCTGGCAGCGGTGCTTGGCGGCGCCCCCTACCGATTGCTCGACAGCTATGAGGAAGAACGGCGCCCTGTCGCTGAGGCGATGCTGGGGCTCGCGACGGATTTGCTCGAAGCAGCGAAGCGAGGAGGAACGCAGCGGGGCCGAGAGGTGCGGCAACTGGATATCGGATATCGAGCGTCGTCATTGATTTCCGATTCATCCGGACGCCATGGAACGCTCCTCGCAGGAGATCGCGCGCCTGATGCGCCGTTGCGCGGTGCGGCGGGATACACTAGGCGTCTGTTCGATCTGTTCACAGGCCCGCACTGGACCTTAGTTGGTTATGAGACGTTGGGTGATGTCATAAAAAGCCAGAAGGGCCTTCGCATCCACCGGATCGGTCGCGGACGCGAACTTGAAGACGAGGGGGCACATTTCCGTCACGCCTACGGACTCGCATTGGGCGAATGGGTGCTCGTTCGGCCTGATGGATATGTCGCGGCGATCGTGGCGTCCGGCGATACTGCAAAACTGCAACGGGCCTTCGACGATGTAGGGCTGACAACGGCAAACCGTTCTGACTCTGAACGGCTCGCCTACTCAAGCCCCAGTGCGTCCAGCGCTCCCAGAATAAGGGGTGACTCTTTCGTTCGAAAACGCACTGACTGAACTGTAGGTGAGTATTCGGTCCTGGCGAATGTCGAACAAAGCCATACCGGGAGGAAATGACGGGCAGGGTCGCTTAATTTGCCATTGGATTCTGATGCCCTTCAAAGCGCAAGGTGTCGCTCGAGCGCATCTGTCCCTGCAAATTCCTCTCTTTCTAAAGCGCCTACGATCCGTCCCATATCTAGAACGTAACAGATATCGGCGACGGTCTTGATCAGCGTCACATCTTGTTCGGCTACGAGGATCGTCAACCCCATCCGATCGCGCAGCCGGATAATATGCTGTTCTATCTCTCCGACGATGGACGGCTGAATTCCTTCTGAAGGTTCATCCAGCAGAAGAAGTTTAGGATTGCCGACCAGAGCACGACCTATCGCAACCATCTGCTGCTGGCCGCCGGACATCGTGCCACCTTTTTGCCGCCGACGCTCCTCGAGAATTGGAAACATCTCATGAATCTCCTTCATGAGCATCTTTCGGTTGGGGACATCGGATGAGACATTCATCCCCATTTCAAGGTTCTCGGCAACTGTAAGATCTGGAAATATGTGCCGGCCCTGGGGAACATAACCTAGGCCGGCCCGAGCGCGAGCCGCAGTCACCTGGCGCTCAACAGATTGTCCCTCAATGCTGATGGTGCCTGATTGAAGTCTATTGTAGCCCATTACGGTCCGGATCAAGGTTGTTTTACCCGACCCATTTCTCCCCACAATCGCGGTTACCTTGCCCTTCGGAACACTGAGGCTAAGATTTTGCAGGACCATTGTTCTACCATAGCCGCTGGTAATGTCGCTAATTTGCAGCATGGCCATTGTCCTATGCTCTTGATCCAAAATAGATTTCCTTCACGCCTTCGTGGGCTCTAACCTGCCGCAGCGTTCCTTCGAAAAAGATCGAGCCCTGATTGAGAACCAAGATCGGAGCGTCGAGTGCCGATACAAAGGCCATATCATGCTCGACGATGATGACGGTCATGCCTTTCTCTCGGTTTAGACGCGACACAATTCGTACCGTCTGTTGCGTTTCTTCAGGGGTCATCCCTGCAGTCGGCTCGTCTAACAGCAAGATGCGAGGTTGCGTGGCGATCGCCATTCCAATTTCAAGCCATTGCTGGTGCCCGTGGGATAGATTCCCGGCTCGATTCCCTGCCTGCGTTAGTAGGCCGATCATGTCGAGGGTCTCATCGATCACTATGTTGCGGGAACGAGCGTCCCGACCCGTCTGCCGTTGAACAGCGATGCGGATGTTTTGATAGACGCTGAGCTCCCTAAAGACACTCGGAACCTGTAGCTTAGTGCTGATGCCTAACCGCGCTATCTCGTGGGGATGCAATCCGTCGATGCGTCTGCCCGCTAACCTGATCTCGCCGGCGCTGGCGCGATGCAATCCGATCATTGTCTTCAGAAAGGTCGATTTGCCGCATCCATTAGGACCGAGGAGAACACGCATCTCTCCCTGGGGAACACGGAAGCTCATTCCGCGCAGGACTTGCAAGCCACCGAATGACTTGTGAAGATTTTCAACCCTTACCAGATCGGACATTATAGACGTCCTCCAATCAGTTGCGTCTTTACAAGGCGGCTGGCACGTCGACGGGCAAGATAAGCTTCCAGGGCCAATTCAATGGTGGTCACGAGACCCTGTGGGAACAGCATGACAGTGCAGAGCAAGAGGATAGCAAAGAACATCAGCGAATATTCTCCGCCGCCATAAGCGAGTTGCTGATTGACCCATTGAAGGGTGAACGTGGAGATCGCGACAGCTTGAATGCTCGCACGGCCCCCGGCCGCAACCCAGATGATTGGTAGAGTGGCGGCCGTCATGCCCATCGACGATGGTGCGATGAAATTGTTCCACGATGCGAAGAGTACGCCACCCAGGGCAGCAAGGCCTCCAGCGATGATGTAGGTAATCAATTGTATCCGACGGATATCATAGCCGAAGAGCTGGGTGCGCAGGGGATCTTCGCGAGTGGCAACCATAAGATAACCCCAGTTCGAATTGAGCAAGAAACGCAGCCCAAGGAAGACAAGGATCAGCAGGGTGGCGACCAGCCAGTAGAACGGTTTGTCGATGAACACGATGGCGAAATCTCCGCTACCGATCTGCAGCGGCGGAACGCCGACCATTCCATTGGAGCCGCCAAGAACAGCAGATCCAATTCGAAACTGCGGGCCGGACGTCCGGCTGAGCAGAGTTTCGGCAAGTAGCGTCAGCATCAGCGTGAAGATCGCGATGTAGAGTGACGAGATTCCACCATAGAAGATGACATAGCCGACGATTGCGCAAAGGAGCATGATTGTGGCGATGGCACAAACGGCCGCGAGCATGCTGTATTCGGGAGGGATGTTGATACTAAACACCCCGTAGGCATAACCAGCCAGTCCGAAGAAGGCTGTCTGCCCGAAGCTGAATATTCCGGTGTATCCCCAAAGGATGCATACGCTTAGGCCGAGGAAAACCCAAACCATGAGGAAACCGTTGTTCGAGACGGCGTAGTCCTCGCCGAAGAGCGGGTATAGGAGCAACAGGCCACAGACAATGGCAAAGCTCCGCCAGTAGACAGGCGAGGAGCCTACGGTCTGGGGGCCGTTCAGCGCAGTAAGTAAGTCGAAAAACTTTGAACGCATCGCTTTATTCACCTTCTCGCCCGCAGGATGTCCCATAAGCCGGTAAAGCCCTGAGGCAGAACCCGAATGAAGATCATCGTGATTAGAAGAATGCCGATCGATCCGGCGACAGAGTCCCAAAACCACGTCAGACCGCCATACACGCCTCCGAGCGCGACGCTCGACATCAGGGGCCCAATCAGCGGATCCGCGCCACCAACGATCAAGACAGTGAAGGCTCGCCACAGGAAGCGGTCGCCGAAATATGGCGAAACCGGCATGAGAGGTGCGTAAAGAGCGCCAGTTAGACCGGCCAGCCCCGCGCCGAGTGCAAACGTCTTCAGGTACATCGTCGTGGTATTGGTGCCGAGCCCCTCGGCCATGTCCCTGTTTTGCATTGCGGCTCGGACATTCAGGCCGAAGCGTGTAAACCGGAATAGAACAAAGACTGCCCCAAGCACGAGAGCCGCGCATGCCGCAAGAAAGAGTTCATAATAGCTGTAGGCTGCATCTCCCACGGTGAAGGATCCGAAGGGCTGATCGATACCTGGCTGGCTGGTTCCCAGCCACAGGAAAACAGCTTGTACGATGATGATATTGATTGCCCATGTCGCAAGCAGACAGTCAAGCTTTCGATTGTATAGCCTCCGGATCAGCGTCACTTCCAGGGATGCGCCCACCGCCGCAACAAGCAAAGCGGCCAGAGGTATGGCAAGGAAAACTGACAGCTTGGCCGCGCTCACAAGATAAACGGTCACGACGGCACCCAGCATGATGAATGAGGCGTGGGCGAAATTGATGATGTTCATTACACCAAAAATGATCGCCAATCCGGTCGTAGACAGGACGAGAAAGCTGAAAGTGGCTAATATCTGATAGAAAAGTCCGAACATGATCTCTCCAGTGTCGGAGCCTCCGGGGCAGTCGACTGAGTGCCGGGTCGAACCGGCGGGCTGCCACATAACAAGGGTGCCCCTCCAAGGAGCGACCGAAGCTGAAGCTGCCATGGCGATGTGCGCATAGAGAATTCCGGGCGCACGCCGGCACGATTTGGTCAGATGTGTTATGCGTCGAGGGGTGAGTACTGGCGGCTTTCCGACTTCTTCGTCAGATCAACTCCGATGCTGCCAAGCCAGAAGGGCTCAATGTTTTCCCAAGTCTTGAGAAAATCGAGCTTGTGATCCTGCGCGACCTTCCCCAGATGCACACTGTGCGAGACATGATGGGATTTCGGATCCACACGGACCGTACCCTCCGGCGCATCATAGGAGATGCCGGTTTCGAGCGCCTTGACGATTTCGATAGGAGTAACGCTGCCGGCGAGAGCTGCAGCCTTCGCATAGAGCTGGACGGCCACGTAAGTGTTCTGCGCAGGCTGACTGATGAATACCTCATCGGGGAATTTTGCTCGGAAACGCTTCACGAAATCCGCATTGCGCTCGCCTGGCAATTCTTCCAGATAGCTGAAAGTCTCGTGCAGGCCTGCGAGTACCGGCGACTTCATGCGGCGATGGCCGCCAGCCTGTGCAAGTGTAATGACGAAATCTGAGAGCGGAATGTCCACACCGAGAGACGCGCGCTGGGTGAAGAATGCACTCTGCTCCTTCCCCGTCAGCGAAGAATAGATCCAGTTCGGCTTTGCTGCCTGGACGCGACCGAGTGTCGAGTTGAAGTCGGAAACGTTGAGCGGAACGGCCTCCGATCCGACTAACTTGCCCTTGGCTGCGCCGACATATTTCGTCAGCCAGAGCGTGGAAAGTTGACCCCAAACGTAGTCTGCAGCGAGATCATAGACATTCGCGCCATACTGCTCCACCATATAGGGAATGAGCGTAGCAAAGCCCTGCTCGGGAACCACACCTGTGCAGAAGGTCCAATTGTCAGCGACTCCGCCTTCATAGCAAGTGGGGTAGAAGTAGGGAATTTTCGCTGCATGAGCGATCGGTCGGATGGCTTCGCGATCCTGGCTGCCGATGGCTCCGAAGATGGCATCGACCTTATCGCGGCCGATCAACATTCGCGCCATTGAGACGTATCGTGAGGTATCGGACTGGGTATCGACAATCACAGCCTCGACCTCCCGTCCGTTGATGCCGCCAGACGCGTTGATTTCGTCGATCGCCAATTCTGCCGCGTGTACGGCAGGAAGGCCGTATTCACCAAATCCGCCCGACTGATCGAACAGGAAGCCTAGCTTAACTGGTCCTTCTCCGGCTGCCCGCGCAGGCGAAGTCACGCTGAGGATGGCGGGGGCGGCAAAGCTTCCCGCAGCGATTACCGTTACTCCCCTGAGGAACTGCTTGCGCGTAATTCCCATTCTTTCCTGACTGTCGTTCATGGCATTCCCCTGTCGTGTTCTGAAGAAGGTCAATCGGCCCGATGGGCAAGCTTTACCTTGATAACCTAGTAACATATCACGTGTCAACGAGTGTATGAAACACAACAGGTCAAATAGGGCTAATCATGCGGATCTGGTTGTTGTATCGCGAAAACCGGACCAATCCAAGCTTGAGAGTATTGATTTTCTTGTGCACCATTGATATGTCAGCATCATGTAGCGTGAGTGAGTGCATCGAATTGGTCGATGTTTTCAGGTCGCGCGACTGTTTCGGTCATCATTGGAAGGTGAAGATAATGAGAGTTGTTTCCTCACAGGAGGCCGTGTCAGGCATTGCCGACGGCGCAACCGTAGCCTCGGTCGGCGTGATAGGGTGGGTAACGCCGGACGCAGTTTTGAAGGCACTTGGTGATCGGTTCGCCGAAACAGGTTCGCCGCACGGCCTGACGTTCTACTTCCCATGTGGGACCGGGGATGCGCAGGGCATCAAGGGGATGGATCACGTCGCCAAGGAAGGCTTAATGAAGCGCATCGTCGCTGGGTCCTACATCAACCCAGTTGACCCGGCGACCGGGAGGCGGCCGGAACTGATGCGGCTCATTCGCGAAAACAGGATCGAAGCCTATTCATGGCCGATAGGTGCATCAATGCACTGGTTGCGTGAGGTTGCTCGCAAGGGCCCAGGCTATCTCACCGACATTGGTATTGGCACCTATGCAGACCCGGACCAAGGCGGTGGCCGGTTCACTTCACTTGCGACGGAGGACCTCATCCGGAAGGTCGATTTTGAGGGTCGCAAGATGCTCTACTATCCAACATGGCCAATTGATGTCGCAATTGTCAGGGCATCTTCCGCCGATGAGTACGGCAACCTGTCATGGGAAGACGAAGCTTTAGTTTCGGCAAGCATCGGCTTGATTTTGGCGGCCAAGGCGTCGGGAGGGCGAGTCATTGCACAGGTCCGGCGTATCGTCCCGACCGGCCAACGGCTGGCCTCCCAAACCTCCGTTCCGGGATATTTCATCGATGACGTCGTTGTGGTGCCCGACATGATGATGACATCACACACTCCGTTTGATTCTGCCTATTTCTCAGGAAGCCGGCGCCCGATCGGTGAGTTGCCAAAACCGGCCATGTCCGCAGACAAGGTCATCGCGCGGCGCGCCGCTCATGAAGTGCGCAAACGGGAGCTGTCGATATTCGGATTCGGCGCGTCTGCAGACATCCCTCTGGTAATGGCCGAGGAAGGCATGCTTAACGATCCAGCAGGTCATGACTACTGGTTTACGACCGAGCACGGATCGTATGGTGGCGTCGTGATGTCCGGATGGCAATTCTCTGCAAACATCAATCCGGATGCGATCATGGATGGCCTTTATCAGTTCGATGCTATCGATGGCGGCTTATGCCGTTTCGCCGCCTTGGCCTTCGCCCAGTTCGACGCCGATGGGGTCGTGAATGTATCGAAATTCGGAGCCGCAAATCCTGGCGCTGGCGGCTTCATTGACATCGCTCACAATGCCAAACGACTTGTTTTCACCGGGACGTTCACGACCGGCGGCTTGGAAACAGTCTTCGAGGACGGAAAACTCAAGATTCTGCAGGACGGCCGGATCTCGAAATTTGCTAAACAGGCGGACAGTGTCACCTATCGCGTGCTGGACGGCGTACGCGACAGAGGGCAGACCGCAAAGATTGTCACGGAACGCGCCGTGTTCGATGTCACACCGCAAGGGCTAAGACTGTCGGAGATCGCTCCTGGTGTCGATATCAGGCGCGATGTGTTGGAGCGGATGGATTACGCCCCGGCGGAAATTGCCGATCCGTTACCACTTATGGACCGATCGCTTTTCCTGGAGACGGCTGCAGAAGCGCCGACGGCGGAGGTGGCTCATGCTTGATCTGTCCATCGAAAATCGGGTCGCCATTTTGACGATCAACCGCCCGACACGCCGGAACGCTCTGGGCACTGAATTGGTCGAGGCGCTCGAAGAGAAGCTCCTCGAACTAGGCGGAAATGCCGATATCGGAGCAGTTGTCCTGACTGGCGCCGCCCCAAGTTTCTGCGCGGGAAGCGATCTCAAAGAACTCGGCGCCATGGACGTTAGCGGGATGGTTCGCCACGAGGCCCATACCGCACGCATGGCTCGTGCCATCGGGTTTCTCGATCTTCCTGTCATCGCCGCCGTCGAGGGGCATGCCCTTGGTGGGGGGTTCATTCTCGCGATGTCGTGCGATCTTGTCGTCACGGCTGAGACCGCAAAGTGGAGCCTGCCAGAGGTTCCCAACGGCTGGCTGCCGCCTTGGGGACTGAGGGCGCTCGCAAGCCGCGTTGGAATGACGACGGCTCGTCGGCTCGTCTGGGGTTACGAGGTTCTGGATGGCGCCACAGCATGCAATCTCGGCGTTGCTGACTATCTGGCCCCGCCGGATGGGGCACTTGAAAAAGCGCGGGAGATTGCCGCGCGCCTTGCTGCCCTACCGCGCGTGGCGGTAAAATCGACCAAACGCTACTTCCAGGCGGAAGTGCTAGGTGCGGCGGAAGTGTGGGACGCTCAGGCCGGGGCGATTTTCGCCGAAAACTGTGCCCATGAGGCGGCCGCAGCTACATTGAAAAACTTTGCCGTCAAGAAATAGGCGGCACCGCACGGCAGTCAGACAAAGGGAGAATAGTCAATGAGCATCCGTCGCCCCAGCATCGATCGGCTTCACAAACTTGCAAGCGCCAACCATTTCTCCATCGGTTCGGAAGAGGAGAGTTCATATACGGCGCTGTTCGACCATATTCTGGAGCAGTACGACGCTCTAGAAGCGAGCCCAGTTTCAAAAAGCGTCCCGCCGACGCGAGACCCAGGCCGTCGACCCGCGCCGCATGAGAATTTTTGCAATTCTTTTGTCCGCAAGCTGTCCATACGCGGCGCGAGCGAGGGCCCGCTTCATGGCAAGCGGATCGGCATCAAGGACAACGTTAGCATCGCTGGCGTGCCGATGACGTGTGGTTCGGATGTTGTCGACTTCACCCCGCAGCAGGATGCAACGATCGTGTCACGCCTGCTTTCCGCAGGGGCCGAAATCGTTGCCGTCGTGAATATGGACAATCTTGCCTTCTCCGGCGCCGGCGATACCAGCGCACACGGACCTACACGCAATCCACATGACGAGACGCGGCTCGCAGGTGGCTCATCAGGTGGGTCGGCGGCAGCCTTGCTCTCCGGCGAGGTCGACATCACCATCGGTGGAGACCAAGCGGGATCGATCAGGATTCCCGCGTCCTGGTGCGGCGTGGTCGGATTAAAGCCGACCTACGGGCTTGTGCCGTATACCGGCATTCTCGGATACGATCTCACCTTCGACCACACCGGTCCAATGGCCCGAACGGCGCGAGAGGTGGCTGAGACGCTTGCCGCCATCGCGGGCAAGGATCCGCTTGATCCGCGACAGCGGGAGGTTACAGTTGTCGACTACGTCGGCGCGCTCGACCGGAAGAACCTAAGCGGCATCAAAATAGGCATCCTACGCGAAGGTTTTGGCACGGTAGGCAGCGAGCCAGACGTCGATGCAACCGTGCTAGGCGCAGCAAAAGCGCTCGAGACGCTTGGCGCGACGATCGTCGAGGTTTCCTATCCCGGCCACGCGATGGCTGGGCCGATTGTTTGGGGGGTGTTCGCCGAAGGCGTGACGGCGACCTTCCAGGGCAATGGTCATGGGCACCATTGGGATGGCGCGTACAATCCGGAACTCTCGCAGGCTTTCGGCACGGGCATGCGTGAAAGGGGCAATGGAATGCCCTTACAAGCGAAATTCAACCTGATGCTTGGAACTTACATGCGTGAAGACTATCAAGGGTGCTTCTACGCGAAGGCGCAGAATATGCGAGCTGCCCTGCGGGCAGGTTACGATCTGTTGTTAGAACAGGTCGATATTTTGCTGATGCCGACAACGCCAATGAAGGCGCACGTTTACAATCCGAACCAGTCCCCGGAAGAACTTGTGCTCGCGGGATGGAACATGGTGGCCAACACCGCACCCTTCAACATGACAGGGCATCCTGCGCTAAGCGTCCCCTGCGGGACGTCCGGTGGACTACCGGTGGGTATGATGCTCGTCGGCAGGAAATTCGAGGACCAAAAGCTGCTTGCTGTTGCCGATGTGTTTGAAAGGGCCTCGGCATAGGGGCCTGCCTTTCACGCTCCCCGACCTCCCGGGCCGCATCCAGCGGCCCGACTTGAACCAAAATCGATTTAAATGCGCCGCTCGATTGCCATTCTGGTTAGGCTCTCGAGATAGTCCATGAGTTGAACAACATGTTCGGCCGCATCTGCGGGAGCGTTGTGGGCAATGGACGTGACTACTTTAGCATGAAGCTTAGCAGCGGCCTTCATCTGCTCCTCCCCAATATAAGCATACCAAAAACGCCGGGATAGACCGTGCACGGCCCTGATCGTTTTCTCGAAGGTCTCATTGTGGGTCGCCGCTGCCACCATCTCGTGAATAGCTTTGTTCGCTTCGTAGAACTTGGAGCGGTCGCCTGTGCCGGCCGCGGCGTCTATCTCGTCTGCCAATTCGATCAGCCTGCGCCTCTCTGCACCAGTTGCACGTACCGAGGCAAGGCGGGCGCCGAGGTCTTCCAACGAGCGTCGTACCTCCAAAAGCTCCAATTGCTTCAAGACGTCGACCGGGGTGACCAGCGCACCCCGGCGAGGATGAACATCAATATATCCCTCAAGCTTCAGCCGCTGCAAAGCTTCCCGAACCGGAGTCCGACCGCAACCCAGTTCTTGGCCGAGTTGCGCTTCTGAAATCATTGAGCCGGGCGAGAGATCCTGCATCACGATCATTTCTTCGATGCGACGATACGCTTTCTCCGCCATCGATTCCTGGTCGATCTTCGCTTTCAACTTCATCTCCAATTTCACACCGTCTTTCCGCCGATGACCAGTTGGCCATGCTCTAGTTTGCTTATCAGTTGTATATCAGTGGCGTCCAGTGTCCGGTGATACTTTTAGCCGTTAGCTGCCATCTGGGCACGCAAAAACATGAATTCGTGCCGGAGCGGCGAGATCAGCAGCGCAAACGAAAATATGCCCTTGCGCTAAAGAAAACATCTGAGATACTAGTGGTCGCCCAGTGAGGCACTCAGCACAGATCGCTGCACGAAAGGTCAGTCGACGGCCAAGGGGCACGTCTATCACGCCGAGAAAAAACTCAGCAGAAATCAACAAAGAAACGGAGCGGGAACTATGAACATCCGAACGATATGCACAGCTGCTACAATTTCCGCAGCCCTAGTATTCGTCAGTCCGGCCATGGCAGAGGAAGCCAAGCCTGTACGCATCAATCAGGCCTTCCAGTCATTGCTCTACCTCAGCCTCTACGTAGCACATGACGCCGGGTTCTTCGAAGAGGAAGGCGTCAACGTTAAGGTGACAACCGGCGGCGGCGGTTCGCAGGCCTGGTCGGCAGTCCTCGGAGGCAGCGCCGACTACTCGGTCCAAGACCCGGTTTTCCCTACTATAAGCCGGGAACAAGGTGGACCTGGTATCGTTGTCGGCACCATCTGCAATGCTGAGACCATCTATGCCCTGGCCAAGAACTCGAACATCAAGCTAACCGCTAATTTCTCGGATCTTCTATCTCAGGGCTACAAGATTTCCACACAGCCACAGCCGGACTCCGGCTGGGCACGCCTAACAGATCTGGCGCAGCGACTTGGTATTAAGCCATCGGATAGCACATACACGAACGTGCAGGTGCCGATCGGCAGCGAAATGGCGTCGGTTTTTGCGGGCCAGACGGATATCGGGCTATCCTATCCGCCAGTGGTAGAACAGGCGGAGGACCAAGGCTTGCACGTCGCGTTCTCGTTTGCGGCGGCTTCCAGGCCGTATCTGTTTTCGAGCCTGAACACGACCCAGGCATTCATCGAGAAAAATCCGCTGACGCACCAAAAGGTAATGAACGCTTTTGAGAAGGCGAGCCAGTATATCTACCGTCATCCGGAGGAGGCCGTTAAAATCGCCATCCGCGAGTTTCCCGACCTCGACGAGAAGATCGTCCGAAGAGCAGTCGAACGGATGATCTCCGAGCTGGCTTATCCTGAACATGCATTTGCGGAATACAATGCCTTCACGGCCAATCAGAAAATGCATCTCTTCGTCGGCACGATCAAAAAGGCAGCAACGGTCGAAGAAGGCCTCGATAATGGGGCTGCTTTATCTGCCTATCGCACGCTGGGGAGGATCGAATGGTCCGAACCCCGTCCGATCGCCAAAACCGTAACCCAGTGACAGCGGTGATCCGGCATGTGGGAAAGTACCCGCATGCCCTTTCGGAGGTAATATCATGAGTGCAGAAAACAAATCCGAGGCTCCCGGCTCAACCGAACCCCGTGCTCGCGTAGAGGTCAAATCCGTTTCCAAATCGTTCGCAACGAAGGAAGGCACGGTTCAAGCATTGCGCCATATCGACCTTCTCGCGCGCGACCAGGAATTCACCTGCATCGTCGGTCCAAGCGGGTGTGGGAAGAGCACACTTTTCAACATCATCGCCGGCTTGCTCGATCCGACCTCAGGCGAGGTTCTGGTTGATGGCACGCCTGTCCGAGCAGGCATTGCCGGCCGCATGGGATACATGCAGCAGAAGGACCTGCTCATTCCATGGCGTACAATCGTTCAGAACGTCACAATCGGGCTGGAGATCCAGCGACAACCTTTCGTCGAAGCCCGGGAGAAGGCCATCGCCTATCTGAAGCTCTTTGGGCTGGAAAAATATCGCGATAGCTATCCAGCAGCCCTATCGGGCGGCATGCGCCAGCGGGTCGCGCTTATGCGGACGCTGGTCATGGGGCAGGACATCATCCTCATGGACGAGCCCTTTCAGTCGCTGGATTATCCAACGCGTGTCGCGCTTGAAGCCGATCTGCTCGAGATGGTTCGGGAACTGAAGCGCACAGTTCTATTTATCACCCACGATATCGAAGAAGCCGTGTCCATCGCTGACAAGGTCTACATTCTGAGCAAGGGTCCCGGTACCGTTCGAGATCTGCGAACCATTCGCCTCAACATGAAGCGTGAATCCCCCATCGACGCCCGCAAGAACCCTGAATTCCATACGCACTATGCTGCCATCTGGAATCAGCTCGAGGTCGTCACAGATCTGAGGAAGGAGCGTGCACAATGACGGACGCTGTTCACAAAAGACTCGCCCTCAACGCCACTGATGAACGAAATGCGGCCCGTGAGATTGAGCGCCGCGAGCGGCGTGAAAGTGTCCTGGTTCGTGTTGTTCAGTTGTTGATCGCGGTCCTGCTTTTTGGCGCCTGGGAATGGGGGGCGAGAACGGGGAGCATAAGCACATTTCTTTTTGGCTCGCCCTCACAGGTTCTAAAACTGGCGATGGCCCGTATAGAGAACGGTTCCCTCCTGTACGGGGCTTACGTGACCGGACTTGAGACTATCATCGGTTTTTTGCTCGGTAGCCTGATCGGCACCGCTATCGGGCTTGGCCTCTGGTACTCACGTTTCGTTGCGCGGGTTATGGGGGTCTACATTCTCGCTCTCGGCTCTATTCCGGTGCTTGCCCTTGGCCCGCTCATCATCATCTGGTTTGGAGTCGGAATCGAGTCCAAGATCATCCTGGCCACCGTCTCCTGCGTCATCGTCGCGCTTCTTCAAGCCTACGAAGGAGCCCAACAGGTCGACAAGGATCTTATCAAGCTTCTCAGGTCTTTCGGGGCAACGAAGATCCAGATCTTTACCAAGGTCGTCATCCCGTCCTCATATGGCTGGGTCGTAGCTGCCGCCAAGCTGAATGTAGGTTTCGCCCTCATCGGTGCCGTGATCGGAGAATACATTTCCTCTGAAGCGGGCCTCGGCAACATCATCCTCATCGCGGGGGCGAACTACAACATTCCGCTTGTTCTCTTGGGCATCTTCAGCCTGATGATTCTTGCCTTCGTCCTGAGCATGGCCGTGGGTGTTTTGGAGCGCTTCCTGCTGAAGTGGAAGAGCGCCAACAGCCGCTGAAAACAACGGCCAGCCACCCTCCCGGCGGCTGGCCGAGACATAACCAGTTGATGGGGAGCACGATGCTGAAACAACCGACGGATCACGATCTTCACCGAATTGCGGAAGCAAACCATTTTGTTCTGAGCGAAGCAGAAATTGGAGCGTTCCAGAACTCGATCGCAAAATCGCTGGCATCTTACACAACTATAGAGGACCTTTCGGGATCTACCGCCCGGACGCTCGATCGGAACTGTGGACATGCACCCCTTCCAGGTCAAAATGCATATGGCGCATGGGCATGGAAAACATCCATCCGCTCTGCGGAGGCTGGGGCGTTGCATGGCAAAAGGGTCGCGATCAAGGACAATATCTCGGTTGCCGGCGTTCCGCTTCTGAACGGCTCCGCGATACTTGAAGGCTATGTTTCCGACTCCGATGCCACCGTTGTCTCCCGGATCCTGGCGGCGGGTGCCGAAATCGCAGGCAAGGCAGTCTCAGAAAATCTCTGCTTCTCCGGTGGTTCACATACCTCCTATCCAGAACCGGTTCTCAATCCGTTGAACACGCAGCGGATGTCGGGCGGTTCGTCGAGCGGAAACGGCGCGCTTTTAGCCGCAAATGAATGCGATATCGCGGTAGGAGGAGATCAGGGTGGTTCTGTTCGCATCCCCGCATCGTGGTGCGGCGTCGTCGGTCTTAAGCCGAGTTGGGGACTGGTTCCCTATACCGGCGCGTTTCCGATCGAGCCCAGTCTCGATCACCTCGGACCTATGGCGCGAACGGTCGATGACATCGCCCTGATGCTTGAGGTAATCGCCGGGCGGGACGGCCTGGACTCCCGTCAGATCGAGGTGCCTCATGCACTTCCGTCATACACTGCCGCACTCGAAGCCGATGTGTCAGGCTTGCGGGTCGGCATTCTCAAGGAGGGTTTTGGATTGGAAGGGATCTCAGATCCCGATGTTGACGACGCCGTGCGGCAGGCCGCTGATGCCTTCGGAAAATTGGGAATGAAGGTGAAACAGGTTTCCGTGCCGATGCACCTTCACGGTCTCGATATCTGGACAGGAATAGCCACCGAGGGCGCTTGGAGCGTCATGGTTCGTGACAACGTCATTGCTTACGGCTCGCAAGCCCTCCAGGATATCGGCCTTATTGATTTCTATCGAAAGGCCAAGCTGGAGAAAGCGCAGCTCTTCTCGCCTACTGTTAAGGGCGTCATTCTGCTCGGGCATTATCTCGCCGAGCAAACCGGCGGTGTGTTTTATGCGAAAGCCCAAAATCTTCGGCGAAAGCTACGGGCGGCCTACGACCAAGTGCTCAGCGAGGTCGACATTCTCGTCATGCCGACGACGCCCACCACCGCACCGCGTCACGAGCCAGAGGCTCCACTTGAACGTTTCATGGAGATCGCGCTCAACATGATGCATAACACCGCGACCTTCGACGCAACGGGACATCCTGCCCTCTCAATTCCTTGTGGAACGGTCGGAGGCATGCCTATCGGCATGATGATTGTCGGTAGGCATTTCGAGGAGCATACAATGCTCGCCGTCGCCAAGGCCTTTGAACGCGAGGTACCTTTCCGCTCGAATTGAGCAGTCGAGGCTGATGTGCCCCGAGATCCGTCCATCCTGCCATGAAACTACTGTTTGATCACGTCACCGTTCTCCATTGTCGGCTCTCTGCACTCCGCATGAGAGCCGGCGCAACTTCGCTTGCTTCGGTGTAACCACATTTTGGAGTTCAACTTGCCTATATCAAAGATTCTTGTCGCGAACCGCTCCGAGATTGCCATTCGCGTGTTCCGCGCGGCGAACGAGCTAGGGATCAAAACGGTCGCGATCTGGGCAGAGGAAGATAAGCTCGCGCTGCACCGCTTCAAGGCCGACGAAAGTTATCAGGTCGGCCGCGGACCACATCTTGCCCGCGACCTCGGGCCGATCGAGAGCTACCTGTCGATCGATGAGGTGATCCGCGTCGCCAAGCTGTCGGGCGCCGATGCCATTCATCCGGGCTACGGCCTGCTGTCAGAAAGTCCCGAATTCGTCGATGCCTGCAACGCAGCCGGCATCATCTTCATCGGTCCGAAGCCCGATACGATGCGTCAGCTCGGCAACAAGGTCGCGGCCCGCAATCTTGCAATCTCCGTCGGTGTTCCCGTCGTTCCGGCAACCGAGCCGCTGCCTGACGACATAAAGGTTGTCGCCAAGTTGGCCGAGGAGATCGGTTATCCGGTGATGCTGAAGGCGTCCTGGGGCGGCGGCGGGCGCGGGATGCGCGCCATTCGTGATCCGAAAGACCTCGCCAAGGAAGTCGTGGAAGCCAAGCGCGAGGCGATGGCCGCCTTCGGCAAGGACGAGGTCTATCTCGAAAAGCTCGTCGAGCGCGCCCGCCATGTCGAAAGCCAGATTCTCGGCGACACGCATGGCAATGTCGTGCATCTCTTCGAGCGCGACTGTTCGATCCAGCGCCGCAACCAGAAGGTGGTCGAGCGGGCGCCCGCGCCTTATCTCTCCGAAGCGCAGCGCCAGGAACTGGCTGCCTATTCGCTGAAGATCGCCAAGGCCACCAACTATATCGGTGCCGGCACTGTCGAATATCTGATGGATGCCGATACCGGCAAATTCTACTTCATCGAAGTCAATCCGCGTATCCAGGTCGAGCACACCGTCACCGAAGTCGTCACCGGCATCGATATCGTCAAGGCACAGATCCATATCCTCGACGGCTTCGCGATCGGCACGCCTGAATCGGGCGTTCCGAAGCAGGAAGACATCAAGCTCAACGGCCACGCGCTGCAGTGCCGCATCACTACCGAAGATCCGGAGCATAACTTCATCCCGGATTACGGCCGCATCACTGCCTACCGTTCGGCATCGGGCTTCGGTATCCGCCTCGATGGCGGCACCGCCTATTCAGGCGCCATCATCACCCGCTATTATGATCCGCTGCTGGTGAAGGTCACGGCCTGGGCGCCGAACCCTTCGGAAGCGATTTCCCGCATGGACCGCGCACTGCGCGAGTTCCGTATCCGCGGCGTCGCCACCAACCTGACCTTCCTTGAAGCGATCATCACGCATCCGAGCTTCAAGGATAACAGCTACACGACGCGCTTCATCGACTCGACGCCGGAGCTCTTCCAGCAGGTCAAGCGTCAGGACCGCGCCACCAAGCTGCTGACCTACCTGGCCGATGTCACCGTCAATGGTCACCCGGAAGCCAAGGACCGGCCAAAGCCATCCGCGGGCATTGCCGAGCCCGCCGTGCCCTATACGAACGGTGGCGGTATCCCTGACGGAACCAAGCAGCTGCTCGACACGCTCGGGCCGAAGAAGTTCGGCGAATGGATGCGCAACGAAAAGCGCCTGCTGATGACCGATACGACGATGCGCGATGGCCACCAGTCGCTGCTCGCGACCCGTATGCGCACCTATGACATCGCCCGCATTGCCGGCACCTATGCGCATGCTCTGCCGAATCTGCTTTCGCTGGAATGCTGGGGTGGCGCGACCTTCGACGTTTCCATGCGCTTCCTGACCGAAGATCCCTGGGAGCGGCTTTCGCAGGTCCGCGAAGCGGCGCCGAACCTGCTGCTGCAGATGCTGCTGCGGGGTGCCAACGGCGTCGGCTACACGAACTACCCTGACAATGTCGTCAAATATTTCGTCCGCCAAGCTGCGAAGGGCGGCATCGATCTTTTCCGCGTGTTCGACTGTCTGAATTGGGTCGAGAACATGCGCGTCTCGATGGATGCGATCAACGAAGAGAATAAGCTCTGCGAGGCGGCGATCTGCTATACGGGCGACATCCTGAACTCGGCGCGCCCGAAATACGATCTGAAGTATTACACGGATCTGGCGGTCGAGCTCGAAAAGGCTGGAGCGCATATTATCGCGTTGAAGGACATGGCAGGCCTGCTGAAGCCTGCTGCTGCCAAGGTGCTTTTCAAGACGCTGCGCGAGGCAACCAGCCTGCCGATCCATTTCCACACGCATGATACGTCGGGCATCGCTGCTGCGACCGTTCTTGCGGCCGTCGATGCCGGTGTCGACGCCGTCGACGCGGCGATGGATGCGCTGTCGGGCAATACCTCGCAGCCCTGCCTCGGTTCGGTCGTCGAAGCGCTGCGTGGTTCCGAACGCGATCCGGGCCTCGATCCCGAATGGATCCGCCGCATCTCCTTCTACTGGGAAGCGGTGCGTCATCAATACGCGGCCTTCGAGAGCGATCTCAAGGGACCGGCCTCTGAAGTCTATCTCCATGAGATGCCGGGTGGCCAGTTCACCAATCTCAAGGAACAGGCCCGCTCGCTCGGGCTCGAGACCCGCTGGCATCGCGTGGCGCAGGCCTATGCCGACGCCAACCAGATGTTCGGCGATATCGTCAAGGTGACGCCGTCCTCGAAGGTCGTCGGCGACATGGCGCTGATGATGGTTTCCCAGGACCTGACGGTTGCCGATGTCGTCAGCCCGGACAAGGAAGTTTCCTTCCCTGAATCGGTTGTCTCGATGCTGAAGGGCGATCTCGGACAGCCGCCGTCCGGTTGGCCGGAGGCGCTGCAGAGGAAGGCGCTGAAGGGCGACAAACCCTACACCGTTCGCCCGGGCTCGCTGCTTGCGGAAGCCGATCTCGATGCGGAGCGTAAGGTCATCGAGACCAAGCTGGAGCGCGAGGTCAGCGATTTCGAATTTGCCTCCTACTTGATGTATCCGAAGGTCTTCACCGATTTTGCGCTGGCATCCGATACCTACGGCCCGGTTTCGGTCTTGCCGACACCTGCCTACTTCTACGGTCTGGGTGACGGCGAGGAGCTGTTTGCCGACATCGAAAAGGGCAAGACGCTCGTCATCGTCAACCAGGCAATGAGCGCGACCGACAGCCAGGGCATGGTGACCATCTTCTTCGAGCTCAACGGCCAGCCGCGCCGTATCAAGGTGCCGAATCGCGTCCACGGTACCCAAAATGCGGCGGCTCGCCGAAAAGCGGAGCCGGGAGATGCTACCCATATCGGTGCGCCGATGCCGGGCGTCATCTCCCGGGTCTTCGTCTCACCGGGGCAGGGCATCAATGCCGGCGATGTGCTGGTGTCGATCGAGGCGATGAAGATGGAAACGGCCATCCACGCCGAGAAGGACGGCACGATCGCCGAAGTTCTCGTCAAGACTGGCGACCAGATCGACGCCAAGGACCTGCTCGCCGTCTATCGGGAGTAGCGAGCGGTATTCTCGTTCTAGCGACATGAATGAAGCCGTGCCATATTCGGAGCATCGGGCGGTGACACGCGCCGGCGCTAGCACTACATGCTCGTCGCTTACCTTTCAGCGCGATCCAAAGGCATCTCCCGGAACGTCCGAGGGGTCGATGCATCGTCGTCGGCGCAGGCAAAGCAAGCGCGGCGGCTCTGGACGCTGCCTGGCCGGATGTCGATCTTTCGGGGGTTTGTTGTAACACGTTACAGGCACACGCTTCCCGCAGGCCGGATTGAAGTTCTGGAGGCATCCCATCCGGTGCATGAGTATCGAAGTTGCTCGGCGCATGTTTGCCGCCGTGCACGATCTCAAACCCGAGGATCTTGTGGTTTCGCTTATGTCAGGGGGAGGCCCGTCTCTTCTGATCGCTCCAGCCGGGGGGATGACCATAGCGGATAAAAAGGAGGTCAACAGAGCGCTGCTGTTGAGCGGTGCGACGATTTCTGAAATGAACTCGATCAGAAGGAAGGTGTCGCTGATCAATGGAGGATGTCTGGCCCAGGCCGCCTATCCAGCAAAAGTCGTGACTCTGGCAATTTCGGATGTTCCTGGTGATGACCCAGCAGACATTGCATCCGGACCAACCGTGGAAGGTTCAGGGTCGGACGAACGCGATGGGATCTGGGCAATTGCCGGCGATACTGCTGGCATTGACGGCAGCGGGGATGCGGCAGGAGCTTTCGTGAAGCCCGCCACCATCTGTCAGATGAAGGAATCGGAATAGATACGCGAAAATACTTGGCCGATCACGATAGCTATATGGCCTTTCGGGCATCGATGACCTTTTGGTTACCGGCTCAACCTTGATAAACTTGAATGATGTTCGAGCCATTCTTGTCGCGTAATCAATGGGCGGAGTTCCTATCCCCCCTTGGGCTTCGCAAAATTTCGGCCTACTCCAACAGGCGGCGAATGTTTCCCGCAATGGGGCATTGGAAATAAATCTGCTTCCGCCCAAACATCCATCCACCTTGAAAGGCAGTTTATCCAAAAGCGATGAGGCCGCGACGGTCGCGGCCTCATGAGTCAATGGCTTCTTGTAAGAGCTGTACTACAAAGTAGTCAAATCAACCGCCGTACGTAGCGGGGGAATTTTGGCGGCGCCCCAAGTTCTCATTCCGGCGCGTATTGTTCTGAGAAAAAGGATGCGATGGCCTCGAAGGCCTGCATTCTGTTCTTCTCCATCAGCACGAGATGCGTGGCTTCCCCGATCTCGACCCAGCGCTTGTATGGCGCGCCCGTCAGCTTCTGAAAGATCGAAAGCGCAAGATCGATCGTGACGTCGACATCCCATTCACCATGCACAAGAAGAGTGGGTGCGTTGATGCGCGTCGGATCGTAAAAAGGGCGACCTGCCCGCCAATAATCACGGATGTCCTGGATAGGGCCGTTGGATGCGCGAAGACGCTCAGGCGACTTTCCACTGCTCCACGGATCCTCAGCGAGGGTCGCCTCAGCCCAAGTATCAAACCATCCCTCCGGCACCAGTCTATCTCGCGCGTTTTCAGGTGCAGTCGAAAGCCAGCGCGCTTTCGTTTCGAGAACCGGAACAAGTCGGTAGGCGTCCAGTTTTCCGCCCGTGTCGATAGGAATGGGCTTGTCGCTGAGCCATTGCGGCGCGAGCAGCGCGAGCTTGACGACCTTCTCGGGGTTGTCCGCACTAAACGCTCCAGCGACAGTACCGCCCCAGGACATACCAAAAATGTTTACACGATCCAGCCCGCGATGCCGCAAGACGAAATCAACCGCGTGACCTAGATCGATGACACCGGTTTCGGTCTTGACTACAGGTGGCGAGAGGGTTGCGTCTTGTTCCATTTCGGGTGGGCGAGTGGAGTGGCCATAGCCGCGAACGTCGACGGCAAAGACGTCAAATCCGCGAGCCGCGAGAAAGTCCATATAGGACATGCCCCCAAGTCGGACGTCATAAAGGCTGCCTGAAGAATAGGTTGCGCCGTGCACCATGACGATGGTCCTTTCCGGACCAAACCGTTCTATCCCTCGACGACGCTTGTTGCGCAAGTACAGGGTGATCCCGGGTGTGTCGCAGGTGATGTGATGGTCCTCGAACAGGATTTCTTCGAGGTCGATTATGTTGTCTGCCATGATCGCTTCCTTTCAAGCGTAGGACCAGGTGTAGCCGTGGTCCGCGCGCGTTACGTAACCGGCGGACGAACCCGCAAAATGGGTTGCGCAGTAGAGCGCGCGATCGTCTGCGAGCGTCCGGAGGATCTTCTCTCTTGAAGCGGCCGCATCCTCCGGGAACTCGCAGAAAACCGTGTTAAGGTGTGGTTTGAGGACCTGGATAGGGTGATGGAGCACATCGCCGCCAAAGATCGCCGTTTCACTGCCCCAGGTCAGTTGGATCGACATATGCCCGATGCTATGACCGCGTGTCGGGATAAACTTGAAATTATCAAGATAATCTCCGCCATCCGATCCGATGAAATCCACGAGGCCGGCCTCGATCACCGGAAGAACGCTGTCTTCGAACACCCCACGGCTCGGGATATTAACGTCGTTATAGCTGGCGGGACTGCCATAGTACTCGGCTTCTTTTCGTGGGAACACATAACGTGCGTTCGGAAACGTTGGTACCCAGCGTTCATTGTCCAACACTGTGTTCCAACCCGAGTGGTCTACGTGGAGGTGGGTGTTGAAGACGTAGTCAACCTCAGCCGGGTCCACGCCGGCCTCTTCCCGAAGCCGCTCCAGAAAAGGAATATTCTGCTCGTGAAATAGAGGATTGAGTGGGCGTTGCTTGTGATTTCCGGAACCGGTATCAATTAGCACAAGATGGCGGGGCGTGCGAACCACCCAAGTATGAACACTTTGAACCAAATCGTCCTGGTTGTCCTCCAGGTCTACGGGGGCAAGACGCTCCGCGATACCTTCGAAATCTTGCGGCTTCGCCGATGGGTAGACAAAACTTTTCGGAACGTTCCGAAGCGGTTGCTCCAGAACCTTCTGGATCGTCACTTCACCGATACGGTAGACCTTATGCTGGTGCATTCTATTACCTCCAATCCCAGTGGCGTGATCGCTGAAGAAGCTGGACAGTAACGGTAGA
The DNA here is from genome assembly GCF_002968555.1 of Neorhizobium sp. T6_25. Lineage (NCBI taxonomy): Bacteria > Pseudomonadati > Pseudomonadota > Alphaproteobacteria > Hyphomicrobiales > Rhizobiaceae > Neorhizobium > Neorhizobium sp. T6_25. The sequence continues at coordinate 17,169 of NZ_PVBL01000018.1, read as the reverse complement.
ACAGATTAACGATCAAATCGATGAACGAAATATCCTCAATCGATCATTTCAATTTGTGGTCCTTCGACCTCAACTTGCTCGTCGCATTCGATGCCCTCATGCGGGACAGAAGCGTGACGAAAGCAGCCGCGCGTCTGAAGCTCCAGCAGCCGGCGATGAGCCATAATCTCGCAACGCTGCGACTATTGTTTCAAGATGAACTGTTCGTAAGAACTGGCCAAATTATGCAGCCGACGCTGAGGGCACATGCCCTCGCTCCAGTGATTCAGCAGATCCTCACGCAGGCCCACAATGCTCTGACCTCGCCCGGAGCGTTCGATCCCTCGCAGGAGTCACACACATTTCGCATCGGCTTTTCGAGCGAGTTGGAAGTCATCTTGATGCCAGAGTTGACTGCGGTCCTGAGGAAGACGGCGCCAGGAATAAAATTGCTGGCGCGTGCGGCAAGTCCCGAGCAGGTTCACCGAATGCTCGACGAGGGCGTGATCGACCTCGGGGTTGGCTGCTATGGCAAGGGCAACAACCGCCATCGTCACCGGCAGCTCTTCGAGCAGTCGCTGATGTGTTGTTACAACAAAGAGCTGCTGGCTTTGAGTGAACCAGTTGATCGGACAACATATCTGAATGTAGAGCACGTACTGGTGTCCCAAAAAGATGCCATTGAAGGATGCCTTGACGAGGCGCTCGATAAGCTTGGCGTCAAGCTCAACGTCGCCATGGCGGCACCTGAGTTTCTGACCGTGCTGGCTGCGGCACGAATGGCGCCGCTGCTGGCCACTTTACCGACACGCATTATCAGGCGCTTCGCTTCCACGTTTGGGCTGACAGAAAGCCCCGTGCCCCTAGACCTCACTGTAAATCCTATCGCGATGGTCTGGTCGGCCCATTCAGACCGCGAGCCGGCTGCAGAATGGCTCCGTTCGCAAGTTGCGGCGCTAATAGACGCGATTGAGGGCTAGCTATCTTCCGCAGCTTTGTCGGTCGGTTTCGCCTGCCAGAAAGCCTTCGGTTAAGTTTCTGGTGGCCGTCTGCTCTCATTTGATAAACCGGAAGCTTTGGCGACGGCCGAACCGCCTGCCGCCTTCGCGCACAATTGACGTTAAAGGTTTGGCACGGTGCCGATGGGCGCTCGATATGTTCGGTGCAAATCGTATGTAGTTTCTGCCCGTGGCTACGCCGACCTTAATGGCTGAATGTCAGAGTTGAAGTTCGAACCTGCATTGCACTACCAGAAGCGCCGTCAAGTCGGTTGAACTCGGTCCGCCAGTTGCCGAACTGCCCGCTCCAGTTCCCATACTGGGGGCGGAAGGTTACCTCGATGGACATACATCAGATGAAAGCCCGCGACTGGCTGCTGCCAGTCGGGCAAAACCAGGTGGAGTAAGCCTGCTTTCAACTGTGCGGCAACGAACTCATATGCGAGGAGTGCCAGTCCCAGTCCTGCGATTGCGAATTGTCGCGCAGCGATTGCGCTGTCAACGGAGAGGCTGGCCTCTCCGTCGATCCGCACAGTTTCGCGGTTGCGACTGAGAGACCACGGCTGGGCGACTCCGGACCGGGGTCGGCGAATCAGAATGCGGTGCCGGCCTAGGTCGCGAGGATGCGTAAAGAGATCCGTGTGAGCCAGATAGCTTTCGGATGCGACAAGGACCAGCCGATCGTCCTTGCTCAGACGGCGCGCGATCATGTCCTTCTCCAGCAGATTGCCACGCCTGATGACAGCATCGTAGCGTCGCGCCACCGTGTCCGCGAGCTTATCTTTACTGTGATCTTAAGGGCGAAGCCGGGATGGGCGTCCCGAAAGCTCGGGAGGATCGGAGCGATCAGCAGTTCCATTGCAGCAGCCGATACGCTTATGCGCGCACGTCTGCTCGATTGGCTCGGGCGGGCCGTCATGATGCTGTCGGCTCTCGCGAGTTGATCCAGGGCGGGCTTCACCAGGCGAGCAACGGCATCGCCAGATTCCGTGAGCGCTACGCTGCGCGTCGTCCTGATAAACAGCCTGTTTCCCAGGCGGTCTTCTAACCTACGGATCGACTGGCTGACGGCCGATGCGGTCACGCCAAGGCGCACTGCAGCCGATGTGAGGCGCCCCTCCTCTGCAACAGCCAGCAAGGTATTCAGCTCAACAATCTCTCCAGCGCGCATTTGTTAATTCTAGTCATCAGTGAATGAAGTTTGGCGCCATTTAAAGGCCAATGCGCCGCTACAGCCGATGGTCAAAGCATTGGCGATCGTGCCATCGTCACTTCCAAGGCATGAAAGCGCTCGTTCCGCTTCGCTCACTCTGGTCGAATTCTTGCCGCGACGCTTCTATGTCTTGCCAAGTAGCCCTGATCCAGTTCGTGAACGCGGCCAAGGGCTGCAGCATGGATTTGCCGCGCGTCGTCAGTTCGTACTCTACCCGCGGTGGCACTTCGGGATAGTAGTGACGTGCCACGAGACCGTCGCGTTCGAGACTACGAAGAGTGAGGGTAAGCATCCTTTGCGAAATGTCCGGAATGCAGCGCCGGATTGCGCCGAACCGCATGGGTGCATGAGGCGTCAGGGCGAGCATAGACACTACCAGAATAGTCCATTTGTCGCCGAGACGGGCCAGCACGCTTCCAGGTGCGCATGGCGTCAGGACTGGTCCATGCGGGGTCTCAATAACGGGGCGACCATTAATTTCACGCTGCACGATGAACTCCTTCAATGGTTATCATGATGTAACCGACGATCAAAAATGTGCCGTCTTGCGAAGACTTGCAATTAGTTCCAGTTGGTAACCCTCAATAATTACGAAAGGTAACCAATATGGATGAGAGTGCAGAATTCCTCGTGTTCGGCGCGACCGGACAACAAGGAGGGGCTGTTGCGCGCGCACTGAAAGCGAAGGGGAGAAGGGTACGAGCTTTTGTCCGCGATCCGGAAAGCCGCAAGGCGAAGGCTTTGGCTGCCGAAGGTATCTCCTTGATAGTCGGCGATCTGTTCGATGCTGTTTCGATCAACCGGGCGATGGCCGGCATCGGCGGCGTTTTCAGTGTCCAGACCAGTTCACCGGCAGGTGAAATCACCGACGAACAGGAAGTTTGGCAAGGCAAGGCGATAGCGGAGAGCGCGCTTCGGCAGGGCGTTCGACATCTCGTCTATTCTTCCGGCGGGGCAGCGGGGAAAGGCCCGACGGGAATGGGACATTTCGATAGCAAATCTGAGATCGAAGCCTATGTGCGAAGCCTTCCGATTATGAGTACGATCACCCGTCCGGCAAGCTTCATGGAGATGATGCTTCTGCCCGGCCTGGGACTGCCTCAGAGCGAGTTTACCTTCTTCATGCGGCCAGAGCGGTCCATGCAGATGATCGCCGTAGACGACCTGGGCCGAATCAACGCCGACATCCTGGTGGCCGCGGATCGGTTCGATGGCAAGACCATCGAGCTGGCCGGTGCGTCTGTGACCGGCAAGGACCTGGAGCGGGCATTTACAGCAGCTGCCGGCCGCGTGATCACTTACACGCGCTTTTCCGATGATTTGCTTGCCCAAAACCCTTTCCTTAACCGTCTGGCTGAACTTTTAGATAGTGGTTTGCTGGCAGGGGCGGCCGATATCCCGGCGCTCGAGCGGGAGTTTGGTCATTTGACGTCACTTGAAGAGTGGTTGGGCGGACAGGGGAAGCCGCTGTTTAAAGCGGCCCTTGTTGACGATAAGGCTGAGGTGGCGCTCCGATAGGTGGACCGACGTCACACTGCGGGCGCGGGTGCCGAAATCTGTGTCCGCGACCGCCAAAGAAGAGTGGCGGCGAATGGTTGGGCGGATTCTGGGTTCGGACCAGGAAGTCGGAAGACCGGTTTAGCATGATGGGGAGTAGGTTAAGGTGGTTCCAGTCCATTGGAGTCGTAGATGGTCTCGAAGGAGACGTAGAGCGTTTCTGGCATGTTTGATGGTCCAAAAAATTCCTGGCGCTTGCTATTTGGTCTTCTGCCCGCAGAGAAAGCACGGTGCTCGACCTGTCTGGAAGTCAGGAGCTTCCCAATCAAACCAGTCCGCCGTTAAATCATGGGAACCGGCGGTCCCGCGCGCTCCTCCCGCATCGCCAACGCATCCTGTTTAGGCGAACATTGGAACCTTCGCGCATACTCACGGCTAAACTGGGAAACACTGTCATAACCAACCGCTTGCGCCGTTCGCGTCACATCATTTCCCTTGAAAAGTAACTCTCGCGCAGCCTGCAGGCGCAACGTTTTTTGATATTGAAGAGGGCTGGTCGCGGTGGCGGATTTAAAGTGTCGATTGAACGACGGGACGCTCATAGCGGCGATCTCGGCAAGCGCCTTAATCGGGACGGATTGATCAAAGTGGCCCCGCATCCAGGCGACGGCTTTTCGTATCTGCGCCAAGCTGCCTTCCTCCCAGACAAACTGCCGCAGCACCCCCCCGTGCCCACTCTGCAGCAGGCGGTACAGCAGTTCTCGCTCCCGCGGTCTTGACAGTGCGGCGATATCATCGGGGGCATCCAGGAGCGCCAGATGCTGGTTCCAAGCCTGAAGAAGCTCAGGCGTTTCGTCCGCCATGCTGAAGCTCGACGGTTCGGAACGCTGAGATAACGGAGGCAAATCAGCTAGTAGTTCGCCGAGCAAACCGGGATCGACAGTAAGTCCGACCGCCACATACGGCTCTCGGTTCGCTGTCTCGAATAGGCACCGCGTGGCGGGTAATTCGACTAGTGAGGCGAAAGATCGCCCGGCATCCTGCTGCAGTGCTTGGTTCCCGATCGCGAGTTGCTTGGTCCCCTGAACCACCAGACAGAAACCTGGTCCGCACATCGTGTTCTCTGGATCGCCGACACCGCGCGATATCGCCACGCTTATGCGCGGAACAGGCGTCGTCATCTGCGACGCGGCGAAATGTTTCAACACGCGGTCGCGCATACTTTCGAGCAAATTTTGCATCGGTCGAATCTAGCTTAAAGCCTGCATGCGAACAAGGCGATTGATCCGATTAGGCAAAGATTCGATCGGATCCGGCGTTGTTTAAGAGCAGGGAAACACCGACATTGTGGAGCGAATAGGCGGAGACGACACGAAATGCTGCCGCCGGCGACCGCACGGCGAGCCATCTGAGCGTTCCCGCCAAAGTGCTCGTCCCCCAGCGGGCCTGCTCGGTGGCGTGACTAAAAGAAAAAAATCTGACGTGCAGTTCTAGACGTCAGCCCTTCGTTCCACCCACCACCAACCAATCCCAGGAGAAAACCAAAATGAGAGCCATGATCCTTGACGCGCCTGGCGGCCTCGATCGAATTCGACTAGCGGACATCGAAGATGCGCGTACACCGGCCGCCAACGAGATACGAGTCCGCATGAGGGCCAGTTGTATAAACTATCACGATTACGGAGTCGCCAGCGGCAGGGCGCCGACAGAAGACGGTCGCATCCTGCTCGCAGACGGCGCCGGCATCGTTGAAGCAGTCGGCAGCGGGGTAACGGACTTCTTACCCGGTGAAGCTGTGCTGACATGCATTTTTCCGCAATGGCGTTCGGGGCCGCCGCAGGTCTCGGACTTTTCGCAAACGCCAGGAGATGGCGTGCACGGGGTCGCGTGCGAAACGTTCACTGCGTCAGCGGGCCTGTTTACCCGGGTGCCGCGCGGCTACAGCATGACGGAGGCAGCGACCGTGACGACCGCCGGCGTCACTGCATGGCGGGCATTACTGGTGAACGGCCCCCTCAGGGCGGGTGAAACAGTGCTGGTGCAAGGTTCAGGGGGCGTGTCGCTCTACGCACTGCAGATTGCCAAGGCGCTTGGCGCCAAAGTCATTGCGACATCCTCCTCTCCGGACAAGCTTGCGCGGCTCCGGGCGCTCGGCGCGGATCATGTCATCAACTATCGCGAAAACCCGGAATGGGGTCGACTTGCATACGAGTGGACCGGCGGCAAGGGCGTCGATCACATAATCGACGTTGGCGGACCGGCTACCCTGCCGCAGTCGATTGAAGCCGTGAAGATCGGCGGCCATGTCGCGATGATCGGCCTCCTAGGCGGCATGGAGGCCACGATCCCGATGATCCCGATATTCGCCAAACAGATCCGGCTCCAAGGCTGTCTCAACGGCAGCTGGCAGGACCAGGCCGACCTCGTTGAATTTCTGGCCGCTCACGATATCAAGCCGGTTCTAGATCGTAGTTTCAGGCTTGAGGAACTGGCGGACGCGTTCCGGTATGAGGAGTCCGGATTGCACTTCGGCAAGATTGTCATTGAGATCTGAGGTGAAGCCTGCGGGCGAGGAGGCGTCGCCTGCCTTCTCGCTTGATGAACAGACTTCACCAGGCTCATCGGCAGATGGCGGTGACGGCGCCGGCTATAGGGGAACGCAACAACGTCCTGGCCTAAATCCTGGTATCGCAGGATCCGTCGAAAACGGCGGCCTCCCGCTCACTTCGAGCCCCTCAGGAAGCCCGTTGGCTCGCCGAAATGGGCATTGTCTTCGCCTACCTTGAGCCAAATTTTCGATATGAGCGGGTTTCGTTAATACGCCGCGTGAGGCTTTGCACGCTGGCTACCCGTTCTGCGATCAGTTTCCGGCGGGCGCCCCGCGGCAACTGTATCCTCAATTGCACCAATTCGATCCTTCAACGATCCGACCTCATCGGTAAGTACCTCACGAGACATGGGGGGCATTTCCTCATCCTTTCTGCCGACGAAGCGGCCAAATATCCGTCCAAGTAGCCGGGACAGATCGTCCATAATAAGGAAGAACGAGGGCACAACCACAAGCGAAAGAACCGTCGCGACGATGATGCCGCCGATCACGGCGATTGCCATCGGTGCGCGGAACGAGCCGCCTTCGCCCACGCCCATAGCAGATGGCAGCATACCTGCCGACATGGCAATTGAGGTCATTATAATCGGGCGTGCGCGCTTACGACCGGCCTCCACCATCGCTTCGACGCGCCCCAGTCCATGACGCCGCATTTCAATCGCGAAATCGACGAGCAGGATAGCGTTCTTCGTCATGATACCCATCAGCATCAGGATGCCGATCAATACGGGCATGGAGAGCGGATTGCCGGTTACTACCAAGCTCACCGCCACGCCTCCGATTGCCAGCGGCAGGGAGAGCAAGATAGTGAACGGCTGGATGACGTCCTTAAAGAGTAGGATCAACACCACTAGTATTAGCATCAGGCCCATCAACATGGCGTTGACAAAGCTCTGCTGCATTTCCTTCTGGAGCTTGGTGTCGCCGCTCTCCGCCAAGCGTACAGTAGAAGGCAAATCTGTGTCGTTGACGATTTGTAGGAAGCGGGCCGAAGCGGTATCCAGCGCGATGCCGTGTGGCAGGTCGGCGCCGACGGCGACAACGCGATAGCGGTTGCTGCGCTTGATAGAACTTACACCTTCAGAATACGTGATATCTGCAACGGTCGACAGCGGAACGCTGCCGCCGCTGCCAGCCATAATCTTCACGGAGCGGATCGCCTGCAGGTTGCGACGCATGTCGATCGACGCCTGAATGCGGATAGGGATTTGGCGATCGTCGAGCGAGATCTTTGCAAGCTCGGCATCAAAATCACCAACGGTAGCAACCCGTATGGTTTCGGATATCTGCCGGGGAGTGATACCAAGCCGGGCAGCCTGATCTTTACGCGGGCGAACCTGCAGTTCCGGACGGGGCAAGGCGCCGTCGGTGCTGACGTTGGCGAGAAGCGGCTCGGCGCGCAGCTTGGATTCAAGAATGGCGACGGCATCACTGAGATCGCGCTCGTTTTTGGACAGGAAGTTGAAAGACAGGTCGCGTTCGTTGCCTTCGTTCAACTTTACGATGCGAACGTCCGGGATATTGTCAATCTCGGCGAGAATGTCTTTCTCGATATCCCATTGGGGGCGGGAACGGCCATGGACATCAACCTTCGGCAAATGCCGGCCAATGATAGGGATTGATCCCAGCACGTCATTGAATAGCTTTTTGGCCAGCGAATGGTCGGGCTTGAACAGCGACACCATGATCGTTGCCCGTCGCACCTCGAGCTCTCCCTTCGGCGAGGCCCCTCCGAGAACCAGCACGCTTTCCACACCGTCGATACTTCTGATACGATCGTCTATCGCCGTGCCTGTTCGCTCCGTGTCTTGCAGCGTTGCATTCGGAGGCAATTCGATCGAAAGCACAACCCGGGACGTATCGTCCACAGGCATGAAGGTGCTGGGAACCTGCAAAAGCAAAAACACCGAAGCAACCAGAAAGCCGACGGCCACCATGAGTGTGGCATATCTGCGCCACCACTGCCCTGTCGTGGCTCGCACCAGCCTTGTATATCCACGCAATATCAGGCTGTCGTTATTGTGATGATCTTCCAGGGCGTCTTCGGCGCGCAACAAATAGGCAGCCATCATCGGCGTGATCAAACGTGCGACAACGAGCGAGAATGTTACAGAGATGGCGACGGTAAGTCCGAACTGAATAAAGTACTGACCAGGGATCCCGGGCATGAGGGAGACCGGCACGAACACGGCGATAATCGTGAACGTCGTAGCGATAACCGCTAGGCCGATCTCATCGGCTGCCTCTATTGCAGCGCGGTAAGGTGTCTTGCCCATTTTGATGTGGCGGGCGATGTTTTCGATCTCAACGATTGCATCATCGACGAGAATACCAGTCGCGAGCGTCAGGGCGAGGAAGCTGACGAGGTTCAACGAGAAACCCAGTAAGTCCATAATCCAGAAAGTCGGGATAACAGAGAGCGGTAAGGTAATCGCTGAAATGAGGGTGGCGCGCCAGTTTCTAAGGAATAGAAAAACGACGATAATTGCGAGCAACGCACCTTCTAATAAGGTGTCCATAGCGGCCTCGTAGTTGCCGTAGGTGAAGTACACCGGATCATCCACCAGCTCGATGCCTACGTTCGGATTATCGGCGCGGACTCTATCCAGGCTTTGAGCGACGGTCTTCGCAACACTGACATCGCTGGCGCCTTTGGCGCGGAAGACACCGAAGGTGACGACAGGAGTGCCTTTGAAAAGCGAGAAAGACTTCGGCTCCTCAAAGGTGTCTTTTATAGCGCCCACATCCTTCAGCTTGACGAAGCGTCCATTCGGCAACGCAATTGTCGTGTCGGCCAATTCGCCGACATTGCGGGCGTCGCCGAGGACGCGGATCGCCTGTTCGCTGCCAGCGAGCTGACCGCGGCCAGAACCTAGATCGACGTTGGTTCCCCGTACCTGTTGGTTCACGCTGGCGGCGGTGATGCCATATGCATTTAGCTTGCCGGGATTGAGTTCAATACGTACTTCGCGATCGGCGCCGCCGTAGCGGTCGATGCGGCCAACGCCCGATTCGCCCTGCAACGAGCGTTTGATCGTGTCGTCAACGAACCATGACAGTTCTTCGATCGACATGTTCGGCGAGGAAACAGCGAAAGTCTGGATTGCCTGCCCTTCGACATCCACTTTTGATACGATCGGCTCTTCGACGTTAGCCGGGAGATCGCTGCGGATGCGGTCAATCGCATCCTTGGTGTCCTGCACGGCCTGTTCCGTCGGCACTTCCATGCGGAACATCACTGACGTCACTGACTGACCGTCGGTGACTGTAGACTGAATATCGTCTACGCCGGCAAGAGAGGCGACAGCGTCCTCGATTTCTTTCGTTACCTGTGTCTCCAGCTCCGCGGGGGACGCTCCACTCTGTGATACGACGATCGAGACAAGGGGCACGTCAATATTGGGAAAATGCGTAATCGGCAACTTGTTGAAGGACTGGATCCCCAGAACCAAGAGGATGCTAAAAATCAATAATGGCGCAATCGGATTGCGGACAGACAAGGCTGAGAAATTCATCGACCCATCTCCTTGTTGGAAGCGTCAGATGGGTCTGGAACAGGGTTGATTCGATCACCGTCGCGCACATAGGCGCCGGCCTTGGCAACAACTTCGTCGCCTTCTTTCAGGCCCCGCAAGATTTCAACATAGGAACCATCCTGGATGCCAGTTTCGATTGCCGCGATGGTGACAACGCCGTTTTCCACTCTGCGAGCTGATGTACCCTCGCTTGTCGTCATAATTGCGGAAAGCGGAACAGCCACGTTTTCAGTTTTGGCGACGATAATTTCGGCGCTCCCGTACATGCCTGGACGTGCCTTGGTATCATCCGTCAAGACGATATGGACGAAGCCGAGACGGGTGATTGGATCGACTGTGGGCGAGACCAAGCGGACGAGGCCGGAAACCTGCTCGCGGCCGCCGGCAAGCGAAAGACTCGCCTGGTGACCAGCTTGAATCTTTAAAATTTCGTCTTCGCCGACTTCGGCGACAAGCTCGATTTCGCCGTCGCGAATGATGGTGAAGAGCGGGTCGTTGTTGCCAAAGGCGATACCTCCAACCTTGGCGTTTTTGGAAGAAATTGTCCCCGCAACAGGGGTTGTTACATCGGTTCTTGCGAGTTTGAGTTCGACATCGGCAATCTCAATCTCGGTAATCTTCAGCTCCGAAAGGGCAACCTGAACGGCGTGTTCGGCAGAACTGAGCCGGGCCTCCATGGTGGTTGCGTTCACATCTGCTTCCTCGACTGAAGCAACGGGGACCGACCCTTTTTTGCCCATTTCACGCGATCGGTTCTGCTGCCGCTGTGCCTGTTCTTCAGTCGCTCGTGCCTCGGCGAGCTGCGCGCGAAGTTGAGCTACAGTTGCCTCGTTCCTTGCGCTCGTCGCCTGCTTTCGGCTCTTCTCCAAAATCAAAGCATCGGGATTCAAGGTAGCCAGAGTGCTTCCTGCGGCGACCTTGTCCCCAATGTCGAAATTCAGGGCGCCAATCAAAAGTCCATCGACTTGGGGCTGAATGTAGACTTCAGCGACCGGGCGGATAGTGCCAGTGGCGGCTACCCTATCCACCAACGATCGCATCTTTACGGTGGTGACCACGATTGACGGCAGGATTCGGTTCAAGGTCGGCTGTTCGTCCGCGTACGAATGTCCAGGTAGCGCCACTATGAGCGCAGCGAACACGATAGATGAGCGAACTGCCTTCAATGTGAATATCATATTGTGCCTCCAGTCTGCCGACAACGGCCTGGATGCGAACGATCGAGAGTTGAGCCGCATCTATGTGCATAATACATATATATAGCGAGGCGTGGTTCGCGTCAACCGAATACTTGCATAATACACATGATGGAGCTGGCCAATCGTCGGGTTCCCCTTGCTGCTACGTGCAGCATAGGGGCGAGAAGATGCCGACGCCCCTCCTTGGACCTTAACCGATCAACTGACCGGCGTAACGTCGATGTGGCCTGATCGGACTTGCTGAAGGCATGATCCGGCATTGACGGGGGGATGCGTTCAGAATATCTTATCCGTCAGATAATGAGAGGGCAGACATATTGGCGATTATCACTGCGGCGGACTATGCTGCCAACCGGGCTCCTGGACGATTGCTGCGGCGCATCGACAAGACGATGTCGGCGCTGGTGGAAGCAAAATTCGGCGAGCTTGGTCTCAACGTCACTCACTGGATCGCCCTCAAGGTCGTCCAGGACGGGATCGTCAGCAATGCCGGCGAACTGGCGCGCGAATTGGACATCACCACAGGCGGGGTGACGCGTCTCATCGACGGACTTGAAAAGCGCGAGCTGATGGTCCGTAACCGAAACTGCGGCGACCGACGGGTAGTGCAGATCGAAGTGACCACCAAGGGCGGGCAAGCCGTTCTTGCTTTGCAACGCTACGTCCTGTCGTCGTGGAACGAGGTGCTAGCTGACTTCTCACAGGAGGAGGCCGACATGTTGATCGGTCTGCTGCTCAAGCTCCGCAGCGCTGCCGACCGTGTTGCTGACCTACAAAATGCTGGTGTCTGAAGCGAACGGTCGATGAAACCGGGCCACTCTATCACGAAAGCGACATCCCTTTGCACTCTATTAAGTCCCCCAGACCATCAGTCGTCATCCTGCTCCTGACAATCACGAGCACGTTGGTGGTGGGGCAGATGTATACCGTTTTAGCACTGTTCGAGCCGATGTCGCAGGCATTCGGCACGCCGATCGCCTCGGTGGCCTGGATGTCGACGGCCTTCGGAATCCCTTATGCCGTAGGCGGACTGCTTGCCGGTCCACTGTCGGACCGCCTCGGACAGCGAACCATCATCGTTGCCGCTCTTGCGGCAACTTCCCTAACCAGCCTGCTGGTCGCCTTCGCGGTCGATCTCGCCAACGCGGTGGAGCTTCGTGCCTTGCAGGGCCTTGCGGCGGCATTTCTGGCTCCGGTCCAGCTTGCCTATGTCAACCGGCATCTGCCCCAGCGGGTCCGGGCTCTGGCGCTCACCGCGATCATCAGTGCCTCGGTGGCGTCTGCGATCGTCATGCAGGTAGGTGCACAACTGTTGGCCGCTGCCTTCGGATGGCCTGCCGCCTTCCATGCGAGCGCGGCGCTCATCCTCGTTATGGCGATCATGTCCTATAGACTGCTTGAACCCCCTGTGCGAGCAGAAACCTCGTTCAAAGCCATCCTCACCGTCTTTCCGTCAATCCTGCGGCAACCGCGTTATCTCGGCTTGTATCTGGCAACATCCACATTACTGGGCGGCTTTATCGCGATCTTCGCAGCTCTAACGCTGGCCGGAGGTAACCAACTCGCCGCCAATCGGGAGGATCTACTGATCTTCCGCGCCTCAGCTTTGCCAATCATGGTATTGATCCCGTTCGCGTCGACGATGATCGGCCGATTTTCCGTGCTGGTCCGTATGACAGGCGGACTTCTACTCGCGGCTTGTGCGGCTCTGCTGATGTCGCTTGCCGTCGACGCATTCTGGCCGATGGTGCTCCTACTTTCGGTTTTCATCGTCGGCATCCTCGTGGCGTCGCCGGCACTTATTCAGCGACTGTGCGAGATGGCCGGTCGGAACGCCGGAGCGGCGACCTCGCTTTACACCTTTTCCATCTTCCTCGGCGCGAGCGCTGCGCCGCCCCTAGTGGGGGCGCTGACCGGCCTGAGTTTTTCGCAAATCCTGCAATGTATCGCCGTCGTCGTGTTTTCCGGCGCCATCCTTGTCGCGCTGGCCGGCCGGAATTCGCATGCTGCCGCTTGAGCGACCGGCAGCTGATGGACAATTGCACGGAACGAACGGAACACCCATTGGGGTAGGCGTTCGAGCCCTCGATCCGGACGGTATCGTCGGACGCCACGACCTTGGCCTGGCGCAGAGCGGTGATGGCTGCATCGCGCTCGGGAAGAAGGCGTCCTGCAGCCGCTCACAGGACAGTGCCTGGAAGGTATTGAGATGGTTGCCACCGGATGGATGCGTGGCCCAAAGGGCGTGCCCTGCGCCGCGGCCGGGACCTTCGCTGCGACCCCGCGCGCCGCAGGACGGGCATCGCACCGAGAGCCGCCGGTGGCGCCCGACCACAGGATGGATCTGGGCAAGCCGATCGTCTCGCACTCGCTCGCCGTCGCGCCGGGCAGATCGTCGGAAAGTACCACCTGGCAACACGGACAATCATCCGGACGACGCTCGACCAGTTGGTCGAACGTCTAGCTCATGGCGCGGGCTTTGCCCTCATGGCCGGGCTTGGCGCCGTCGGGTCTGGCCTTGTCGCGCAGCTTCTTAGTCGCTCGCAGCCGACCTCGATGGCCTCCACGACGTCTTCTCAGAGCACTACAGCCACAGCACCAGATCGATCAGTTCGTCCTTCGACAGCCGCTACAAATCACCGCGATCCATCCCACCAAGGATTCAGCGATGAAAGCCTCTGGCAAGGGGGGTAATTACATCCCTAATCTCAAGGATTGCCGAAAGATCCATCCTGAAGAACTTGTTGCGGTGGCCGTCGACCCAGACAACCCAGCCCGGCGAACCGATGCACATCTACAACTGACTGATGAAGGCACCTTAAAATGTGCGAGGGGAAACGCTGCAACTCTTAGATAATCCTTTCAAAGCCAGGTCGCCTACGTGTCCGCACGTCCTGATCGATAGAAGGCCGATCAAGAATTCAGTCGCTCAAGTTAGAACTTGTAGCCAACGAAGATAGATGCAGAAGGTTGAAGTTTCTCTTCGACGATTGGGCTATCTGCGGCGTCTCCGGTGAGAATCCCGAGCCCAGCCTCGCCCCTTACCAGCCAGTTTTTAGTCAGCAGGTATGTCGCTGACGCCTTGATGTTTACGCGCTTCAACCCTGCTTCGGCGTCATATTCTGGAAGGCCAGAGTTGGCCGATTGAGCCGCGTTGACCCCGAAATAGCCTTGCATATGGTTTTCGTTCGCAACGATTGCCTCCGCGCCTGCACCGAGGATCAGACGCTCAGTTACTGCAGCCGAGTATTCAACCCCGAATGTCCCGATCAAGCTTTCGCTTCCATCTATTGTCTGATCGAGTTCGGCGTAAAGTTCAACGCCTTTCCATGTGTAAGCGGCCCTAGCCCCGATCGTGGCTGCGAAGTCGATGTCGCCTAATCCGTTTAGACGGTCAGCATCATCTTCGTCGCGGCCCATCTCATATCCAATCTTTCCAGACACCGAAAAGCCGTTGTGTTCGAACGCTCTCACTGAAATCCCTCTGGGATCGATCTTGAGCCATTCGCCATATGTAAAGAGCACAACCGGTACAGGACTGATTTCGAGTTTATCGCTGCCCTCATATTCAGGGCGATAAATTCCACCAGCGCCGACGATCAGGCTCCAATTTGGCGTGGCAGCTTTATTGTCGAACCGGTTTTGGTCAAAGGCGGGTTCGGGTGCTTGCTCAAGGAGGCTTGCGTCGGCTCCGAATGCCTCTGACAATGCGCCTGTGATCGCAAGCGACATTCCTAGGGCGGCCAACATCGCGGCACGGTCAAATCGACTGGTAAAAAGCATGAATGCTCCGGTGCTTGGAATTGAGAAATGTGTAAGGCGCACATATAGACGCATGACGATCATGGCGAGATTAAGGTGTAAAATACAAGCTTTTAGGGTAGCCTGCAATTGCATCGCCGACCCTCGACGCACCTCAAACGCCGGTGAACTCAAAGATGGTGCATCAGATGGACTGAGAGAGACGGAGGTTCGTCATGCACCAAAATAGCTTCGCGAGAGAATCCTGCGAAAGCTTGAGGGAACGCGTCGGTCATCGCGACCAGCATCGCCTGCTATCGCAATGCTCGGTCGATGAGCTCTAGCAAAACTGAAAAGATTCGTTACGAGTCGGTCGATGATCGATAAGGCGGGACGATACCTCACTGCCACTCGGTGCTCACAATCTAGGACGGCACGAAGCCGGCGGACGTCGTACGCGTTGCGCATTTTTTTACGGACGCTATGGTCAGGAGCCAAAAGCACGTGGATCATCCAATCTGTGGCCCCCGCTCCAGATAGGTACCCAAAGCCACAAATGTTTTGACGCTCTTGAAGCCCTCCAGACGATGGAACATTCCAAGAAGTCTTTCGAGGGACGAAGGATCTTCAGTTCTCACCTTCAGAATCATGGCTGTGTCGCCGGCGACAGTGTGGACCTCTTCAATCTCGCTGAAGCTCGTCATCTCAAGAACCTTTCGCGTCGTCTCCCAGTTGCTGGTTTCCAAATGCACAAATGCAAGAAGATTTTTGCCGATCTTCGGCCCATCAAGCAGTGCCACGGTTGCGCGGATAAAGCCGCCGGCTCGGAGTCGCTTTACCCGCTCGTGGACGGCGGGGGGCGAAAGATGAATCGCATTGCCGAGTTCGCCGTAGCTCAGTTCCGCATTCTGAGCCAAAAGACTTAATAGTTTTCGGTCCATTGCGTCCAACCCATCATCAAGTTGCCTCTTCCGCCGAACGGTTTTCGTAACTTTGTCCATGGCCTTGCCTCCGCGGTTTCTCCGAATATTCTGCTGTTAACATTCTATTGTCGCGAATTTTATTCCGAAAGAGGCCTTAAGTGGAGATCTCAACACACCCTGATTTCGACGGTCATGAAATGGTTTTGTACTGCACAGATAAGACTACAGGACTTCGCGCGTTTATAGCGATTCACGACACGAGCCTAGGCCTTGGCATGGGCGGATGTCGGATGAGAGCCTATGGAAGTGACGCAGAAGCATTAAGCGACGTCCTAAGACTGTCGCGGGGGATGACCTACAAGTGTGCTGCAAGTGGACTGGAGCATGGCGGAGCTAAGGCCGTAGTCATTGACGATCTAGATGCTAGCAGACGTACTGAACGTCTCCTAGCGTTTGGACGGGTCGTCGAACGGCTGGGCGGTCTTTACACGACTGCGGAAGATGCCGGGATTTCTACTGCTGACGTTCGTTTGATGAGCTCGACCACTCAGCATATTCGCAACCTTCCTTTGGAAGATGGAGGCGAAGGCGCTCTTTGTACTGCTTGGGGCGTTTTTCACGGTATCCAGGCTGCTCTTGAGTTCCGCGGGCTCTCTGACCTGTCTGGCTGCGCGGTGGCGGTCGAGGGATTGGGTAAGGTCGGTATGGCGCTTTGTGAGCTGCTCAATAACGCAGGTGCAGATTTGATCGTCTATGATCTAGACGAGCAGAAACTTCGAGTTGCACAGCAGAAATTCCGTGCGACCGCTGCGGCGTCAGGACAAATTCATCTGACCGACGCCGACGTTTATTCGCCGTGCGCACTGGGAGGAACTCTCAGCCAAAAGACCGTTCCTGAAATCCGGGCTAAGATTATCGCCGGTGCTGCGAACAATCAATTGAGTGCCCCATTGCAGGATAAGCTGCTCTGGGAGCGTGGCATCACCTATTGCCCCGATTATATCGTGAACGCCGGCGGTGTTCTCTCGGTAGCACGCAAGGGCGTTCAGTTTGATCTGACAGAGGCTTTAGCGCGAGTGAAAACAATCTACGATACTACGCACAAAGTTTTAGCTCTGTCAGAAGTTGAGGGCATTCCCACTGGGGTTGCCGCTGAACGTTTCGCGCGTAGACGTCTCCAAGGGTAGCTAGCGATTGCGGCGGAAATCAAGCCAGGGCCTTGATGGCTGTTGCGAGTGAACAGAATAATGACAGGTGAGCCGCTCCCAGAGAATCTGATCCGAGGGTATTGGCAAAACTTGAGGCTTTTCAACCCCCTCGTTAATGCCTCCACGGGGGGATCGAGAGCCCTAGGACGAATCGACATTCATCGCAGCCAAATGATAGTGGCCACGAGATATACGAAGCCTTGGAAGTGAATGGTTCTGCGGTCGTAGCGCGTCGCGAAGCGGCGGAAGTGCTTCATTCGGTTGAAG
>NZ_PVBL01000017.1:0-137685 GCF_002968555.1 Neorhizobium sp. T6_25 | reverse complement strand
AACCTTCGGTTTTGCGCACCGGTATTTTGCCCCAGGCAAAAACCTTATAACGCGGGGTGGAGCAGCCCGGTAGCTCGTCAGGCTCATAACCTGAAGGCCGCAGGTTCAAATCCTGCCCCCGCAACCACTGAAACTTGTAACAACATCCATTCCTTCCCACGCTCGGCAGGATCGCTTTGCAGCGGTGGAGGAATTTTGTTTTTTCTTCCAGCGACTTGAACTCGCCAGCGGCGCGCTTTCGGATGAACTCCGCCGATTGCTGGTCGCGTAAGTCGCGGGAGACGTCCCGCGACGCTTCCTGCGCCGCCAGGATCGCAGCTAAGCGGGCCGTGTATCCTAAGGTCCGCCGACTTGCATCCTTCGAAGGTGCGATTACTACCTTCTTTATCAGCTGGCGGGCGATCGATATCCAGGTCTCGTCGACCGAATTTTCTCGCGTGGATAGCATGGTCCTGATCGCCGCGATTGCGCTTGTCAGAAGCCCACCGCTGAGTGGCAGCGGCATCATGGCGGGTGAGAAGATTATTGCGGTGTCATGTCGAAGCCGAACCACTTCATGGACAGCTTCGTCGTCGTCCCGTCCGCCTTGGCGGCGGCGATCGCCTCGTCGAATTTCTGCTTGAGCCCAATATCCCCCTTGCGAAGACCGACCGAGCTGCCGGCGCCGAGGAAGCCACCCTGGAAGCGAGGGCCGACGATCGTCAGGTCGCTGTTTGTCGGCTTCTGCACGGCGGTCATCAGGTAACCCATCGATGCCATGACGAAATCGACGCGGCCGGAAACGAGGTCGAGGTCATGCTGTTCCGTGGTCTTGTACTCGCGAACCTGCACGACGCCCTTCAGATATTCGTCGATGAAGCGTGCGGCGATCGAGGCCGTCTGGACGCCAACCGTCTTGCCCTGCAGCAGCGGCTTCAGCTGTTCGACAGCCTTGCGGGCGCCGGCCTCATTGGAGGCGAGCGAAAAGAGTTCGTCCTTCATGGGCATTTTTGCCAGGGGGCTGTCCTTGAGCGTCGCGAAGGACTGGCCGGTGCTACCGTAGGACATGGAGAAGTCGATGACTTCCTTGCGCTTTTCCGTGGCCGACATGCCGGCCATGATGGCATCGAACTTGCCGGCATTGAGGGCCGGGATGATGCCGTCGAAGGCTTGCGCGACGAACGCGCACTTGATTTTCATGCGCTCGCAGAGGTTCTTGCCAAGTTCGATGTCGTAGCCGTCCAGCGTGCCGTCCGGTCGAGTCAGATTGTAAGGCGGAAAGGCGCCCTCCGTGGCGATGACGATTTCCGTTTTGTCCTGCGCCGCGGCGGCCGTCGCCATCAGCGTCATGGCGGTGAAAGCAGCGGCGATTGCCGTGTTGACGAATTTCATCTGTCAGTTCCCTCTCTTTGTTTGGGTAGAATGTCGAGCGGCTCAGCCGCTGATGAATTTCCGGAAGCGCTCGGACTTCGCGTTGGTGAACATGTCCTGCGGCCGGCCTTCCTCCTCGATCGCGCCCTGGTGCAGGAAGATGACCCGGCTCGAGACATCACGCGCGAAACCCATTTCGTGAGTGACGACCAGCATGGTCCGGCCTTCTTCGGCAAGAGCCCGCATGACACGCAGCACTTCGCCGACAAGTTCTGGATCAAGCGCCGAGGTCGGCTCGTCGAACAGCATCACCTTCGGCCGCATGGCGAGCGCGCGGGCGATGGCCGCACGTTGCTGTTGCCCGCCGGAAAGATGCGCCGGGTAGTGATTGCGCTTGTCGGCAATGCCCACCTTGGCAAGCAGAGCTTCCGCCTCCTCCAGGCATTCGGTGCGCGAACGCTTCTGCACGTGCAGAGGCGCTTCCATGACGTTTTCGAGCACGGTCTTGTGGGACCAGAGATTGAAGCTCTGGAACACCATGCCTAGTTCAGAGCGGATGCGCTCCACCTGGCGGCGGTCGGCGATGCGGCTCTTGCCGAAGCCGGCCGGCTTCATGCGGATGGTTTCGCCGCCAACCGTAATCTCGCCGGCATCGGGTGTCTCAAGCATATTGATGCAGCGGAGCATGGTAGACTTGCCGGAGCCGGAGGAGCCGAGGATCGAGACGACCTCGCCCTCGCGTGCTTCCATGTCGATACCCTTCAGCACTTCGATGGGACCGAAACTCTTGCGAAGCCCGCGCACGGTGATCGCCGCCGGTGCGGGTGGATTGGTCGAAGGCGTCATCTAGTGGCTCCCGTGGACGTGCTGGGCAAGGCCGCAGGCTGACGCAGGTGCGGGCTCAGTTGATACTCGGCGAGGGCGACAAGCCGGGTGAGGATGAAGTTGATGGCGAGATAGATGGCGCCGGCGACGACGAAGACTTCGATCGCCCGGTAGGTCTCGGAGATCAGTTTGGCCGCGACGCCGGTCACCTCCATGATGGTGATGATCGAGGCAAGCGACGTCGCCTTCACCATCGAGATCATTTCGTTGGAATAACCGGGCAGAGCCTGGCGGATCGCGAGCGGCAAGGCAATGCGCCGAAAGGCCATGAAACGGGACATGCCGCAGGCGCGCGCCGCTTCGATCTGGCCGAACGGGACCGAGAGCAGGCCGCCACGAATGATCTCGGCGGAATAGGCGGCGGTGTTCAGCATCAAGGCGATGACAGCGCAGCAGTAGGGATCGCGCAGCACCACCCACAGCATGCTCTGGCGGACTTCACGGAACTGGCCAAGGCCGTAATAGATCAGGAAGATCTGGACGAGCAGTGGCGTGCCGCGGAAGACGAAGATATAGGCCCTCGCAAACCAGTCGAGCGGCAGGATGCCGGACAGCCGGCTGAGCGCCAGGCCAAGGGCCAGGAACACGCCGAGTACGATTGCGGTCGCGGCAAGCTGCAGCGTCAGCGGTACGGCAGCAACCAGGCTGAGGAAGGTCTCCCAAAGAAACGGCAGATCCATCAACCCCTCCTGACGCCGCGCGTGAAGCGCTTTTCGCTGAATTGCAGGAGACCGCCGGAAACCGTTGAAATAGCCAGATAGATGGCAGCGGCGATGACATAGAAATTAAAGGGCAGGCCGGTGGAGCCGGCGCCGATCTGCGACTGCCGAAGGAGTTCGACGACGCCCGTCACCGAAACCAGCGCGGATTCCTTCAAGACGACCTGCCATACATTCCCCATGCCGGGAATCGCGTGGCGCAGCGTCAGCGGCGCGAGGATCCTGCGAAACCGCAGGGAGCGCGACATGCCGCAGGCGATCGCCGCCTCCAACTCGCCGGTATGCACCGCTCGATAGGCGCCGCGAAAGACCTCCGTCTGCTGTGCGCCGGAGGTGATGCCGACAGCGAGCGCCCCGGCCAGAAAGCCTGGAAAGCCGATGAAGCCTTCAGCGCCGAATAACCTGCCGATCGCGGTCACTGCAGCACTGCCCCCGAAATAGAAGAGATAGATGACCAGAAGATCGGGAATGCCGCGCAGAACGGTGGTGTAGAAACCCGCGATCCCGCGCGTCAGCGGGCCGCCCGAAACTTTCGCCCAAGCACCGAAGACGCCGATCACCGCACCGATCGCGAAACCGGCGATGGCGATCAGGACTGTCATGACGGTGGCCGCGGCGAGCGCCATGCCCCAGCCATTCGGGCCGGTTCCGATCAGATCCAGTATTGTCGGCTGGTTCATGGAGACCTCATCCACATGGAGCTTTGTCCGTATCCAAACCTGGCAGCCCAGCACGGGGACGCAACTTTCGTACCCCGCGCCGGGTCCACAGGGTCAGAACGATGGCGTCAGGTCCAGCTTGCTCCATTTTTCGGAGAGCTTTTTGATGACGCCATCCGCGGCCGCCGACTTGATGGCTGCGTCGAACTTCTCCTTCAGATCGGTCTCGCCCTTGCGCATGCCCATGGCGACCTCCGTCGCCAGCATGGCGCCCTTCATCAGCGGTCCGGCCATCGCCAGATCCTCGTTCCCAGGTTTGGCAAGTGCGGTGGTGCCGTAGACGCCGCTATCGAAACCGGCATCGATGCGACCGGCCTTGAGATCGAGGTCACGCTCGCCGGAATTCTTGTAGGTACGAACGGTGACGTCCTTGCCGAAATAGGCATTGATCAACTGCTCTTGGCTGGTCGATTGCACGACGCCGATCGTCTTGCCGGAGAGAACACCGCCGATCGTCTTCATGACGGGATCGGCCTTGTCCTTGTCGTTGAGGTTCAGCCGTTCGCCGGTCATCGGCAGCTTGCTGACCGGGCTGTCCTTCAGCGTGATGAAGGTCGCCACGCCGCTTGCATAAGGCACCGTGAAATCGACGACTTTCTTTCGCTTTTCGTTGATGCCGAGCGTCATGATAAGGTCGAACTTGCCGGCATTGACGCTGGGGATCATGGCGCTCCATTCACCGGCGATCAGCTCGCATTCGACCTTGGCGCGCTGGCACAGGTCGTTGATGAGGTCGATATCGAGTCCGGTCAGGTTGCCCTTGGGATCCAGTGCGTTCCATGGCGGAAAGGCGCCTTCGATACCGACCTTTACACGGGTCCAGTCCTTGGCTTCTGCGCCCGGCAGCATGATGGTGAGAGTGGCAGCCAGCGCGGCCGCCCAGAGTTTCCCGGTTTTCATGTCCTTGTTCCCTTATTTGTTCATTACGTTGGAGAGAAAGGCTGGGATGTCATGTTCCGTCGAGGGCAAGCCCCGTGCAGGCTTGTCGCAGCACGGAGAGAAGCCGGTTGCGCGTCTGGCGCGCGTGAACCGCGAAGAACGGGATATCGGCATGCCCTTCCGGCAGGGCGGCCAGTTCGCGAAGCCCTGATAGCGACGGCCAGGCCGGATGCGGAAGCGCATTGTCGTGATGGAAACGGTCACCGTACGTGTAGTTCAACGGAACGAGGAGGCGGGACGCCTGCCGAAGGCGGTCGTTGATTGCATCTGCGTTCGCCGTTCCCTTACGCGCGGCCTCATTGATGGCATCGGCGCGCCGATGCAGTTCATCGGCCACCGATATCAGCTTGTCGATATCCAGCCGGCCAGTGAGTTTGCCGTTCAGGCTGCTCAACTCATCCTTGAGCGACGCTGCGTAGGCGGTGTAGTCGAGCGGCAGAACGCGGGCATCGAGCAACTCACCGAGCACGCGCAACACGATCTCGGTGTCGCGCTGAAGATTGGCCGGATCGATATGCTCTTCCGTATCGTGCGGCGTGTGCCACCACCACCCGAGCGCCGTCAGCATCTTCACAGGCCCTGGGGGCTGATGGCTGAGGCTGCCGAACATCGAGGGAATACCGACGCCCCAGAAGGACTGGTCGGCAGCGCGCCCGTGACGACGGCCGCGATGCACCTGGCCGGTCACCGTTTCGACGGCCCTTGCCGCGACCGCCTTCAATTCGTCGATGACGGCCGAATTCGTCAGGATGTCCGCGCCTGCACCGCCGGTGGAATCGACATTCACATGCGCCACGCAACGCTGTTCGAGCTCGTCCCAATATTCGTCCGCATACCAGGCCGAACCGGAATAACGGCCATGCGAATGGCCGGACCAGAAGCAGATGCGCAGGCCCCGCTGCCAGTTTTCGCGCCGCTCGGCCAGGAGACGCGCGGCTTCCAGCATCGTGGCGTTGGCTCCACCATTGTCCATCACGCCGTAATGCCAGGTATCGTGATGGCCGGAAAACAGGATGAAAGGTGCATCCGGCCGGTTTTCCGGGAAAAGCTCCGCGACCAGGATAGGCGTCTTGCGCCAGCCCGTGTCCACCTCGGTCGTTAGGCGGGCGACAGGCGCCTTGCCTGCGCGGCAGGCCTGACGGAGCCGCGCGCCGTCGTCGCGGGCGATCGTGCAGATCGCGGTCCTTGGCAGCTGCTTGCGGGTATGTTGTGACGGACTGCCCCAGACAGGCGAGACGCACATTTCGTAAAGATGTTCGTTGGGGCTGACGTGAATCTGTCCGATCGCGCCGCGGGCACTTGCAAGGGCCGCGACGTCTTCGGTCGCGATACCGTCGACAAGGATGATGTGCCCCTCGACATCGATCCGCTCCAAATCGGCTTCAGCGCCTTCTGCGACATAGATGACTTCCGCCGAGATGCCTTCTCCAGGCGTCGAAACCGACATGGAATGGGTGATGCAGCGGACAGCGTTTCCACCGATTTCGACCGCTGCCCTGCCCGGCAGGCTAATATAGGCGTCGTGCAGGAGAAGCTTGGTCCGATAGCCGTAAGAGGCTATCTGCCCTTCCAGATATTTAAAGCTTTCCAGCTCTTCCGCCGTGCCCGAGAGTTTCACCCGTTTGCCAAACTCGCGGATGTGGCCCATCAGGATCTGGCGGTCGGGCTGGAGTGGCGCGTCAGACATCCACCTTCTCCGGAATGTCGGGCTGGACGTCATCGGGAATCGGATTGATGAAGGGAGTACCTTCGAGCCGCGCCGCAAAGTCGGCTTTCGCTTCTGCGATCAGTTCCGGCTTCAGGATGAGATCGACGGCGGTCGACGCCATTACCTTGGCCGCGTGTGCCATGCCCTTGTGGGCGGCGGGCAGCTTGCCCTGGGCGACGAGCTGCCAGGAATGCCCGGGCGTGCCGATCGCATAGGTCGCGCCGCGCATCTGGACGGTCGGCACGACCCAGCTGACCGTCCCGACATCGGTGGAGCCGACCAGCGTTCCGTCGCCGCTGTCCGGCGGGAAGATGACATCGCAGAGCGACACGCCCTTGCGGACCTTCAGACCGAACCGTCCGAAGGACGTAGCGATATCCGCCGGACTGAAGGTTTCCTGGAACTTTGCGGCGGTCGCCTTGTCCGCCTCGTCGAAAGGCGGCAGGCCGACGCGCTCGATGTGGCTGTGCATCAGCGTTTCGAGCGGCGTGTTGCCGACCAGGTTCGCATCGCCGCTGACGATCCGGCTGCGCACGGAGGTGCCGGTCATCAGGGCCGCGCCGGCCGCCACATCCTTCACTCGGGCCACCAATTCCAGAAGTTCGGGAAGCGTGCGCGACCGGATGAGATAACGCACTGAAGCCTTCGCCTGCACGACGTTCGGGGCATGGCCACCCGTATTGGTAATGGCATAGTGGATCCGCGCCGTGGACGGAATATGCTCACGCAGGTAATTGACGCCGACATTCATCAGCTCGACTGCGTCGAGTGCGCTGCGTCCAAGATGCGGCGAGGCGGCGGCGTGCGACGCACGGCCGGTGAAGTGGAAATTAAGTTCGTTGCAGGCAAGCGAGACCGGATTGTTGACGCCGACGAATGCGGCCGGGTGCCAGGAAATCGCGATATCAACATCGTCAAAAACGCCGGCCCGGACCATGAAGCCCTTCGAGGAGCCGCCCTCTTCAGCAGGACAGCCATAATAGCGGACGCGGCCCTGGAGATTGTTCGCCTTGAGGTAATCCTTGACGGCGGCGGCGGCCAGCAGGGAGCCGGAGCCAAGCAGGTTATGGCCGCAGCCGTGCCCATTACCGCCTTCGGTGACCGCTTTCTGTTCGGCAAGGCCCGCGACCTGGCTGAGGCCCGGCAAAGCGTCATATTCGCCGAGAATGGCGATGACCGGACCGCCTTCGCCAGCCTCGCCCATCACCGCCGTCGGGATGTTTGCGACATTGCGGGTGACCCTGAACCCTTCCGCTTCCAGAAGTTCCGCATGGGCCGCCGAGGAGCGATATTCCTCGTAATTGGTCTCCGGAATTCCCCAGACATAGTCGCTGAGCTCCGCAAAGCGGGGTGCCTTATCGTCAACGAGATCCGAAATTTCCTCAGAATTTTTCATCGCTGCCCGCGTATTTTATCCAATATTGGTACCAATTTATGGGAAGATTCTTCTTTCAGCAACCGGAATTTATGGCTAGTTATTGGGCAAATTGCCCCACAGCGGATCAAGGCTTTTACAGATGGACAACCTGCTCGAAGAATCGGTCGCGCATGACGAACCCGACGCCACGCAACTCATTCTGACGGATATCCAATCCGGCCTATTTCCGCCGGGCGTCTGGCTGAAACAGGTCGATCTGGAAACACGTTACGGGCGCGGGCGCAATGAGATCCGCCGCGCACTCGACCGCCTGGCGCAAAAGCGTGTTGTCGAGCACGTGCCGAACCGCGGCTATCACGTTTACAAGGCCGACGGAAAGCTAGCGGACGACATTGCCGAGATCCGCATCATACTGGAAACCGGGGTGGTGCCGAAAGTTGTGGCGATGGCAACTGACGACGATTTCAGCAACCTGCGCGTCCTGGCCGAGCGGTTCGAAAGCCTGATCCTGCACGGGACCGTGCTGGAACTGTATGAAGCCAATCTGAACTTCCATCGGGCCTTCGTGCAGCTATCTGGTAACGACGAACTGGATGGGATTATCTCCGAACTCCGACAGCGCACGTCTTCCGCTCCCGTTTCCCAGTGGAAGACGCGGGCGCGAATCGAGCAATCGGCTCGGGAGCATCATGAGATGGTTGATCTTCTGCAGGCGCGCGACGGGAAGAGGCTGAAGGCGCTCATTGAAAGACACATCCGACAAAGATAACGCGGTGATAAGGCAACCTCTCAGCGCAAGTGTAACGCCGCGGCCGCCACAAAAATGGACAAGCAGCCTGACGGCGGCCATCTATCTGGCAGCTGTCACTCAAGCAAGATTTCGTCCGGCCAAAAGACTGTCGAGGCGTCGAACCGAAAAAACGAGTGAGCCATCTTCTTTTGAACCTGCGCACCTGGCGCATCAGTGTGGCCTTGTCGGTTTGATAAACAGCGGAGGAAAGAGGCCGCAAAACGCAATAGGTTGTCTGGCAGCCCGCCGGTTTGAAGCCAGCGGGCTTGCTCCATCAATGGCAGTCAGAGACGATGAGCTTGCACTCGGGGCATTCGGCCTTCGCAGCCTTCTGCGCTGCTGCTTCTGTGCTACCCACGCCCGTCGCGTAGCTCGCCTTGTTGCCTACATAGGCGCCGCACTGTTCGAAGGTCAGCATGACCTCGCACGTCGCATTGCCGGCGGCCTTGCATTCCTTCATGGCATTCGAAGATGCTTCCTTCTTCGAACCACCATACCCAACGGCATAGCCAGCATCTTCCGCTGCTGTGCCCGATGCGTCATTCACAGCAATAGCGCCGGTAGCGAGAGCTGATGTCGCGCAAGCGCAGGAAAGAACTGCGGCGGCGAACGCGGCGCGGATAGCGAATTTCATTTTTGGAAGTTCCCCTAGGCCACCGAATTGCGGCGAGTGAGGAATATCAAAACTGCTCAATGCTTCAAGCGGTTATACCCGTTAGTGTTAACTTAGAGCCCGCATCCGTTAGCGTGTCCGCGATTGACCCGAGGTAGGCCAGCGCCGCTCAGAGGTGTGAGCAGACCAAGTCCGACTATTTTATATGTCAGGCGTATCAACATTCACCGAGGCAGCCGGTGACCGCATCTGCGGTCGTACTGAAGGTGAAGGCTTCAGGATCACCTGCCGCCATGAAGACATGCCTGCCCTATCGACACTGTGTTCGAGTGGCTGGCTTCGACGAGGCGTTCTGGGAGAAATGCGCCCGCCCGCGCGAAGCTCAGGCGCCTTGGTCGACGAGATCCTGGACATCGCAAATACGCCAATGGTCGGGCAGACGACGAAGGCCGACAAGGACGGCAACTTCGTCGAAGTCACGACCGGCGAAATGATCGACGATTGGCGGCAGCAGGTCGATGCCCCGTAAGGGGATGGCCGGCAAGCTGCGGTCGAAGAAGTACGGCGAAAAGCTGGCCCTTAACGTAGATGGCAAACCAGGCTGACGCATCTGTGTCCCGACCTCCACCCGAAGCAGATGCCGCGCCTGCCGAAGCTGAGCACATCATATAGCTGCGCTCAGCGCTTCCATCGCCACATCTATCTCCGCTGTGAGGGGCCGATCAGACCTCGTATCAAGGGGCAGCGTCCTCAAGCCGCCAAAGTCACAATAGGCCAAAAACCTGTTGACACAGGGTCAGCAGGCTTCTTAAATTGCTAGGATGTCAGACCAATTTTTGAAAGCCATGGAGAAACCGCTGATCCCTTCACTGCCACCGATCGACCGGGTTCGCCAAGTCGTGGAAGCGCTGGCCGACTATGTAGAAGGTGCCGGTCTGAAGGCCGGTTGCCGGTTGCCGGCGGAGCGGGAGTTGATGGCAGCGCTAGGTGTCGGGCGCTCCACCATCCGTGAGGTCATCAGCCAATTCCAGGCACTTGGGGTGGTCGAGTCGCGAAAAGGTAGCGGAAACTATCTGCTGAAGCCTATTTCCCGGCGTACGATCCACATGCCACTTTCGCTCGATACCGAAAATCTTCGTGATGCGCTCTTGCAGACCCTGCAGGTGCGGCGCGGGCTGGAGTGCGAGGCCGGCATGCTCGCCGCCCAAATGCGAACGACGGAAGATCTGGGAATCATCGAAACTCGTCTTGAGGAGATGGAAAGGGTTCATCACGCCAAGGGCGCGTCAGGACCGGAAGACCTGGCGTTTCATCTTGCCGTCTACGACGCCACTCACAATCCGCTGTTTCGCCAATTGCTCGAACAGATGCGCGAAACCTTCGAGCGCTTCTGGAGCCACCCGTTCGAACGTTTCGATTTCGCCCGGCGATCCTTCCCGTTTCACCGCACGCTATTTAACGCAATCGCAGCGCAAGACGCGGAAGCAGCCCGGTCCGAGACGCTGAAGATCCTACAAATCGTCGAGGAAGATATCAAGGAAATGTCCGCATGACCGAGGGCGTCGAACCGTTCGAACTTGCCTCACTGATCACCGCCCATGACGACGGCCATTTCGCCGAGGCGGTCGTGCCGCCGATCTTTCAAACGTCGCTTTTCACGTTTTCCGACTACGACGACATGATCTCGTCCTATCGGGGCGAGAAGGTACGGCCGATCTATACGCGTGGTCTCAATCCGACGGTGCGGGCTTTCGAAGAAATGCTGGCAAAGCTAGAGGGTGCCGAAGACGCGCTCGGGTTCGCCAGCGGAATGTCGGCGATCTCGTCCGCGGTACTCAGCTTCGTCGAGCCCGGCGACCGGATCGTTGCGGTCAAGCACGTCTATCCTGACGCTTTCCGGTTATTTGGTACCATTCTCAAGCGGATGAAGATCGAGGTCACCTATGTCGATGGCCGCGACGAGGAAGCGGTCGCCAAGGCGCTGCCGGGCGCCAAGGTTTTTTACATGGAAAGCCCGACGAGTTGGGTGATGGAAGCGCATGATGTCGGCTCGCTGGCCGCACTCGCCCGTAAACACGGCGCCGTTTCGATGATCGACAACAGTTGGGCGAGCCCGTTCTTCCAGCGGCCGATCACGCTCGGCGTCGATCTCGTCATCCATTCGGCCTCGAAATATCTTGGCGGCCACAGCGATGTCGTCGCCGGCGTCGTTGCCGGATCGAAGGAGATAATCGCCCGGCTGAAGGCGGAGGCCTATCCTTATCTCGGCGGCAAGCTTTCACCCTTCGATGCCTGGCTGCTGATCCGTGGGCTGAGAACATTGCCGCTCCGGATGAAGGCGCACGAAGCCGCGGCGCTTGATATTGCCCGCCGCCTACAGGACCTCGACCTGGTAGAGCAGGTTTGCCATCCGGGCTTGGCGAACCATCTTCCTGCTGGTCTCAACGGCACGTCGGGCCTGTTTTCGTTCATCTTCCGCGAAGGCGTCGATATCCGCGCCTTTGCCGACCATCTGAAACTCTTCAAGCTCGGCGTCAGCTGGGGTGGCCATGAAAGCCTGATCGTACCGGGCGAAGTGGTGCTGCAGCAGAAGGCCCAGCCGAATTCCGCGCATGCTTTCGGAATTCATGCGCGGTCAGTGCGCCTCCATGTCGGCCTCGAGGGAACCGAGGCTCTGTGGAGCGATCTTCAGGAGGCGATCACCGCCGCTTCTTAGAGCATCAACCGATAACAACTGGGAGAACGTCAATGAAAACAATGATGACAACGGTGCTCGTCGCGACGCTCATGGCTAGCAGCGCGATGGCCGATACTACCCTTAAGCTGGTCGAGGTGATCACCAGCCCGGAACGAACCGAGACCCTCAAGTCGATCGTCGGCAAGTTCGAAGCGGAAAATCCGGGCGCCAAGGTCGAGATCATCTCGCTGCCGTGGAACGAAGCCTTCCAAAAATTCGCGACCATGGTCTCCGCCGGCGATAAGCCGGACGTGATGGAAATGCCGGATACCTGGCTGTCGCTCTATGCCAACAACGGCATGCTGGAGAGCCTTGAGCCCTATCTCGCAAAATGGGAGCACACCAAGGAGCTGACCCCGCGGGCGCTGGAACTCGGCCGCGACGTCAAGAAGACGGCCTACATGCTGCCCTACGGCTTCTATCTGCGCGCCATGTTCTACAATAAGAAGCTGCTCGCGGATGCCGGCGTTAAGACGCCGCCGAAGACAATGGAGGAATTCATCAAGGCTTCCGAAGCCGTTTCCAAGCTGCCGGGCAAATACGGTTATTGCATGCGCGGAGGTGCAGGCGGTCTGAATGGCTGGATGATCTTCGCGGCCTCGATGGCAGGTGACAATAAATACTTCAAGGAAGACGGCACTTCGACCATGAACAGCGAGGGCTGGGCCAAGGGCATCGAGTGGATGGTCGACCTCTACAAGAAGGGCTATGCGCCGAAGGACAGCGTCAACTGGGGCTTCAACGAGGTCGTCGCCGGCTTCTATTCCGGTACTTGCGCGTTCCTTGACCAGGATCCGGACGCGCTGATCGCAATTGCAGAGCGCATGAAGAAGGAGGATTTCGGTGTTATTCCGTTGCCGAAGGGGCCGGCCGGCAAGTCTTACCCGACGATCGGCTACGCCGGCTGGTCAATGTTCTCTTCGACCAAGAGCAAAGACCTTTCCTGGAAGTTGATTGCGAAGCTTGAGGGCAAGGAAGGCAATCTCGAGTGGAACAAGAAGATCGGCGCGCTGCCGGCCTATTCGTCCGCGGAAAAGGATCCGTTCTACGCCGGTGACCAGTTCAAGGGCTGGTTCGAGGAACTGGCCGACCCGAACACAGTGCCTACCGTGATGCCGACCTATCTGGAAGAGTTCGCGCTCTTCAAGGATTCTATTGCCATCAAGACCTCGCAGCAGGCTCTTCTCGGCGACATCACGGCAAAACAGCTTGCAGACCAGTGGGCCGCTTACCTGACCAAGGCTCAACAGAAGTTTCTGACGAAGAAGTAGCGACTGGCTGGATCTGAGTTCGGAGCTCCCCTCATCTGCCTGCGTCTTTGTGACCCTTCTCCCCAAAGGGGAGAAGGGAAGTCTCCGCGACGTGGCCTTTTCCCCTCTATCCAGCGGGTAAAGGCCGGCCGAGCGAAGCGGAGGCCGGGTGAGGGGGCTGCACACCCACTGTGGCCAGTAGCAAAAACACATGGAAAGCCGACCGCCGATGACAATGACCGCCGATACGCCTGACAGGCGTCACGATCGCAGGCCGTGGCTGACGCGTCTTGCCCACGCGTCCGAGCCTTATCTTTACAGCGCGCCGTCACTGATCCTGATCGTCGTGGTCATGCTGGTGCCGCTGGTCATCGGCATTTCCTATGCTTTTCGGGACATCCAGCTCCTAAACCCCTTTTCTGGAGGGTTCATCGGGCTCGAGCACTTCCGCACGCTTTCCGAGGATCCGGCTTTCTATGGAGCGTTGAAGAACACCCTGTGGTGGACGGGCGCCTCCGTAAGTCTGCAGTTCCTCTTTGGGCTCATCCTCGCGCTTCTGCTCGACAAGCCGTTCTGGGGCAGGGGGCTTGTCCAGGCGCTGGTTTTTCTGCCATGGGCGGTTCCGTCCTTTCTGGCAGGCCTCAACTGGGCATGGCTCTTCAATCCGGTGATCGGGCCGATACCGCACTGGTTCTTTGATCTCGGTCTAATGTCCCAGCCGGGCAACATTCTTTCCGACCCACATTATGCGATGTGGGGGCCGATCATCGCGAATGTGTGGTGGGGCATTCCTTTCTTCGCCATTACCCTGCTGGCGGCCCTTCAGGCGATCCCGCGCGATCTCTATGAGGCCGCGTCGATCGACGGTGCCAATTGGTTCCAAAGGTTTCTTTCCATCACTCTGCCGTTTCTCGCGCCGACGATTGCCATTACCGTGCTGTTGCGAACTGTGTGGATCTCGAATTTCGCCGATCTCATCGTCGTCATGACCGGCGGTGGACCGGCCGACCGCACCCAGATCGTCGCGAGCTACATCTTCACCCAAGCCTTCAAGGCGCTCGATTTCGGCTACGCATCGGCAATCGCGCTGGTGCTGCTCGTGCTGCTGCTTGCCTACTCGATGTTGATCATCCTGCTGCGGCAGACATTGCTGAACAAGGATTGAGCCCATGAAACAATCCCTTCTGCCGGCCGTCGCGCATCGCCTGGCTATTCTCTGTTACATCTTCTTTGCGCTTTTTCCGCTGTTCTGGCTGCTCAAGGTTTCGCTGACGCCGAACGATCTTCTCTATTCCGAAGGCGTGCAAATGTGGCCTTCGCGCACGACATTCGATCACTATGCGTTCGTCCTGAGGCACAGCGCCTTCCCGACGTTTTTCATGAACAGCCTGATCGTATCCGTCTCGACTGCGGTAGTCGTCACCGTCTGCGCGTCGCTTTCCGGTTATGCACTCTCCCGCTTCAGCTTCCGGGCGAAATACTGGATCGTCGCATTGATGCTGCTGACCCAGATGTTTCCGCTGGTCATGCTGGTGGCGCCAATCTTCAAAATCCTCTCGCCGCTCGGGTTGACCAACAGTCTGACGGGGCTGGTCATAGTCTATTCGGCATTTAACGTGCCCTTCGCGACTTTTCTGATGCAGTCCTTCTTCGACGGCATACCGAAGGACCTGGAAGAGGCGGCGATGATAGATGGCGCGACGAAGTTCGTCGCCTTTCGGCAGATCATCCTGCCCTTGACGCTGCCCGGCATCGCGGCAACGCTTGGTTTCGTCTTCACGGCGGCCTGGAGCGAGCTGCTTTTCGCCCTGATGCTGATCAACGGCAACAATGCGGCAACCTTCCCCGTTGGGCTTCTGACCTTCGTGTCGAAATTTTCGGTTGATTTTGGTCAGATGATGGCGGCCGGCGTGATGGCTCTCATCCCCGCCGGACTCTTCTTCCTTCTCATCCAGCGTTACCTCGTTCAGGGCCTCACGGCCGGCGCGGTCAAGGGTTAGTCACATGGCATCCATCCAGATTGAAAAGCTTGAAAAGTCCTATGGCCATGTCTCGGTGCTGCATGGCATCGACCTCGATATCCGCGATGGCGAATTCATCGTGCTTGTCGGTCCGTCAGGCTGCGGGAAGTCGACATTGCTCAGGATGATCGCCGGCCTGGAAGAGGTCAGCAAAGGCGAGATCCGGATTTCCGGCAATCGAGTCAACGAGCTGCATCCGAAGGATCGGGATATCGCCATGGTATTCCAGTCCTATGCGCTTTATCCGCATATGAGCGTCGCTGGAAACATGAGTTATAGCCTGCGTCTGCGCAAGATGGCCAAGGAAAAGATCGCTACGGCCGTCACCAACGCAGCTTCGAAGCTCGGACTCGAGCCACTGTTGGAGAGACGGCCCAAGGCGCTTTCGGGCGGCCAGCGCCAGCGCGTCGCGATGGGTCGGGCGATTGTGCGGCAACCGAAAGCCTTCCTATTCGACGAACCGCTGTCCAATCTCGACGCACGACTGCGGGAGCAGATGCGGGCCGAGATCAAGAAGATGCATGCCGACCTGCAAGCGACCTCTGTCTATGTGACGCACGACCAGATCGAGGCGATGACGCTCGCGGATCGAATCGTCGCCATGAATGGGGGTGTGGTGCAGCAGGTCGGCAGCCCGCTCGAACTCTACGATCGTCCCGCCAACCTTTTCGTCGCAGGCTTTATCGGTTCTCCGGGCATGAACTTCATAGAGGCCGTCTACGGCGGAGGCAGCGTGAAGCTCCATGACGGCACGGTCGTCCCTCTCGTCGCGCCGCTTTCGCTTGCCGATGCCTCAAAGGTAACGCTTGGCATTCGGCCGGAGCATGTCGTCCTGTCATCAGGCGGCGCCGGCATGAGTGCGGATGTCGAACTCGTCGAACCGACCGGGTTCGGAATTATCCTGCATCTGGCGCTGCACGATCTGCCGTTCAAGGTTTTCACGCTGGACCGCACAGCACTCTCGGCCGGACCGAAGGTGAGCGTCACCTTCCCGGCAGAGTACCTCCATGTCTTCGATAAAGAAGGAACGAGGGTTGTTTAGGCGAGCGGTGACATGTCATATCTCAATAGTGATGAGCCATTTCAGCTGCCGGCAATCGATGGCCTCCTGATCTCTAGCGATGCCGGTCGGGGGCTCTCAGCTCACGCTTGAGGCTTGTCACCGTCTTCCAGGGGGACATGGCAAGGATTACGCTACCATGACGGCGACAACACCCTCAGCCGAAAGCGCTTGTCGCGCGGGGAATCGTTCCGGCTGATTGCAACGACAATCAATGCCGCGGCAAGCGATGGAATTTTGATCCGCCTGATTTCAAGTCGACGGGCTGATTGATGGTGCAACGAGCGGAGCTCGAGGTGACTGAGAAGGTCACTAAACAGTCACCTTCCGCATTCCCCGGTTTTGTCTCGACGACGCCAGCGGCCGAAGCGCCGCCTGGACGACAAGATCAAACGTCGACTCCGTTGGATACAGCTTCGCCTCTCACAGTCGTCGTCAAGCAGATACACATGGAGGGACCAATGATCATCATCCCCATCATCAGTTCGGATCAACCAAGGGACGGCCGGTAGCGCTGTGTGATCTAGGCCGCGTCTGGGACCAAAGCCCTAACCCCGGAACGAGCCCTGACCACTCGCGTTCATCAAAGGTCGGAACCCATGGAGCACCTCATGGACCATGATCTCTGGGACGAGCCAATTGAGGTCATTATTGGCCCGGGCGATCACTTCAGGAGCATTCGCGGCAGCAGGGACGCCCTGATATACTTGATGACTTGCTGGCCTCAAAAGGGAGGAGACTCCTTTGCTTTGGCCAAGCGAGCCTGCATGGAAGCTGCCGAAGGTCGAGGCGATCCGTCCACGGCTGCATCAGCTTTCAAAGTGGCCGCGAGCGACGCGGGCATTCTTCGCTGAGCGTCCGCAGGCCGTCGCCGCCTTCAGTGACGCCAGAACCTGCAGCGCGAACTTGACTATGACCTGGATGTCCTTTGCTGATCGCTGCGCAAGCTCGCGAACGTTCTGTGCAACGACAGTGGATCCCGTACCCACTTCCCCGGCTCGACCTGCGTCGCCAGCATCCTGCGCAACCACGTTGGCTGGATGGCAGTATGCCGACCCCAGATAGCGCAAAGGCTGGAAGCTCAGCGCCTTGAGAAGGCAAACAGTGGTCGTAGGTTCGGCTCCCTTCAAGAGCGGGTATGAGCCTCGGAGCCGAAATGCTTCGCGAAGAATTTCGCTATCCAACGTATTGCACCCGAGAATGCCGCCCGTGAGGAAGGACGGGGGCATGAAAAACGCCCAATCGGCTCGAAAAAACGACGGCGGTCAGCTATCTACTGCTGGCACGACGGATCTTGTGGACTAAAACGATCAATGATGCGGAAGATGAGCAAGGCGTGGCTCGCAACGCTTTTCACCGGCGCGGGCGGGCTGCTGGCTGCAGCGATCTCGATCGGATATTCGCTCTACGAGCAGCGCGAAGCCGACATACTTCCACAGGTGGAAGCGGCGACGCCGGTTGAGGCCGGCCGATGGAACGTTTCTATCACCGCAAGCGCTATCGGTACGGTAATGCCGAACGGGGCTCGAATATCACCGGGGACGAAGGCCATCATCGTCGAGATGATGCTCGAGAACATCTCAGCGGAAAGCTCGAACCTCTATGGCGACCTGATCAGGCTCGCCAATGTCCCCGCTCCACCAAAACCACAATACTACCTGAAGCGTGATCGAGCGATATTGTGGGACCTGCAGCCGAGAATGCCTGAAGCGGTAACTGCAGTCTGGGAGGTTCCAGCGGCACTAGCACTGCCGGATGTTTTGCGGCTCCGGATCGAGGGCGCCCGCTTCAAACCGCGGGACAATCTATATGCCGCGCCCGGCTGGTTTCCCGCGGACAGCGTTGCCGAGATAGTGTTGCCCCTCAATGTTGTGGCGTCGGGGACAGAGCCATGACGCGAGCGGCCCTGATGATCCTCACAATAGTCACAGCCGCTGCGCTCCTGGCGGCTTTACAGGCAACGACGCCCCACTATGCCATGCTGACCGGGCCCATCCGTACAACAGGGCAGCAGACCGAGACGGTTTTGAGCACCGCATTCAGTGTGAAGGTCCATCGCGTACTGAAGGCCAGGACGATCGCCTATACGCGGTTCGGGCGGGCAGCCGAACTGCAGAGCTCAGGAGTTTGGGTCGTAGTCTCCGCCGAGCTGCGGGCCTTCCAGGAAACCATGCCGGTTCGCGCGGCGACCCTGATCGGCGCCTCCGGCCGATCGTATCGTCAGTCCCGGCGGGCAGGGGAGGCTCCAGGAATTATTTCGGCGAAAGTCGTTCAGCCGGGCTTGCCGACGACGGGCATCTTCGTTTTCGAGCTTCCCGAGGACGAGACACGAAGCATGAAGCTGCTGCTTTCCGAGCAGTATGGTCCACAACTCAAGGACGAGATTGGCGTGTTGCTCGAACAGGATGGAATTGCTCCGCGTAACAGGCTGGAGATTGGCAAAGATGGTGTCTGACCGAGAGAGAAAGATGTGGTGGCTTGCACTCGCCAGCCTGCCGCTGCTCGTTTCCGCCGCCGTTGTGATCAATGCCTGGCGCAATATCGAGAATTACAGGCATCGCATCGAGACCGATATCATGCAAGGACCCAATCAACTGGACTATGCCGGTGCGACCTGGCGGCTCGAAAATGTCCGCTTGCTTGGCGATGGCCGCGACACGCAGCTCCGCCTGCCCGGTCAGATGCGACTTATCGTCATTCGCATGGTGGCGACCGCGACGCGCGAGATCGGTGATGGCTGGGGGCAGTGCCAGGTTAGCCTGGCGGATGGGACGGGGCGTCGCTGGCTGCCGCTCGATGTCAGCCTGTCAAACGATATCAGCCGCGACCTTGAGCCTGACAGGGAACCCGTTAGCGGTTGCGGTATCACTTCGCTGAAACCGCCTCAAAAGGATCATGCTGTCCTGATTGAAGAGAAGTTCGTGGTTCCGGCGGAGGCAGTCCCAGCCTTGTCCGTCAGGTTGAGCGTCGCTGCCTTGCGGCCGGGAGCTATCGGTTTCACCCTCCACTTGAATTGAGTTTCGCCTCCCGCCGACTTCATTTTCGGCCCCTCCATTCTCGCCCTTGTGAGAATCCGATCTCAAGCGTAGCCGCCAGAAGGCAGATCTTGATCGGCGTCACCAGCAGTCCCTCGCCTGGCTCGCTCGGCGTGCCTATGAAGGGCGAGATGGTCTGCGCGATGATCTGCCAGAACGGCAGGTCATGGGGGCCAATGAACTGCGTGAGGCCGTACCAGGTCCAGGCGGATCCCCAATCCAGGAGGCGATAGACAAGAATGGCAGAGAGGACTGGGACGATGCCGGAGTTCAGCGCGAGGCCGATTCCCTCGGCAAGGGCGCGATACCGTTTCAGCGTGCCCGCAACGAAGTGCGAAATGAAATCGCGCACAGGTTTCGGCAGTGTCTGCCAGCGGGACACGGCACGGGCGAGACGTCCCTCACCAAGCGGACGCTCGCCGTGGATGTCATAGCCATAGACGAGGGCTGCGAGCGTCAGCCAAACCACGGGGTAGAGAGAGTAGAAGAACAGGCCTATCAGCCGTGTGTCTAGGGGTGGCGGGGAAAATTCCGGTGGCAGCGGAACGGATTGCTGTGCGACGGCGTCCGTCACCGGCGTGAGGAGGCCGAGCAGCATGCCCATCGTGTCAGGCAGGCGGCTGAACCACGCTCGGATGTCATCCTGCCATTCGGAAAGCACAAAAAGACCGATGAACGCCCAGTTGGCTTCGCAAACCACGATGAGGACCGGCCAGATCGAGGCACGCGAACGCTTGTGCATGGCCTTCGCGGAACGCCTCACAGCCCACGCGAGGACAACGGGTAGGATTAACCAGGCGCTGCCAGATACGTCCAGCAGTCCTGTGGCCTCGCCGGAAAGAAAGAGACTGAGCGACAGGCGGGAATAATCGCGAACAGTGTCGCCGAGAAAGCCCCAGGCTGCGTAGAAGGCGAAGAAGGGGACAAGGGTAAGAGCCAGCGCGCTCACAAAATTGCCAGGCACCGTACCGATCTCGGCATGCCGCTGCTCGGCCGGCGTCCGCGAGGCAGCATCGAGGGCCGGCAGTCCGCGGCGGACCGTCTCGAACAAAGCGATGATGACGACGAGCTTCAGTAGGACGACCAGTGCCAACACCGACAGGCCCGCCAGCGGGTTCCACCGCCCGATCGTGGCGGCGATGTCGTTTAGCAGGAGATTGCCGATGAATCCCAGGAGCCAGAGCGCCGCCAGTTGCGGCCAGAAACGCCAGAGCAGGTAGACTGTCAACCGCAACTGCTGGAAAGCGGTCTTGATACCGCCAATGGAGGGGACCGACTGGGCAGAGTGTGGCATCTGCTCCTGATAGCATCTCGGTGATGCCTGGCCAACATTCTGAACCTGAAAGATGCAGCGTGTGATTCACTATTTGGGGCATCGGGACGAGCGGCTGAAAAAGCTAACTTAAGCTCATCACCTCTCATCCGCTGAGGGCGCAAAGAGCGCGGCGATGATCGCCAAGAAGGGCCGGATTTCCTCGCGCGGTATGAGCGCAATTGCTACCGTGCCCGCATTCGCCAGTGTGGCTTTCATCAGGAGCGCTATGCCGAAGACTGAGAGTGTCGTGCCAAGCAGCACGGGCAGGGCGCCCGGCCCCATTTCCGAAAGCTCGCCGAAGCCATAGTCCAGGCCGAGATAGACGGCGATACCGCCAGTTGCGGCGAACGGGATGCCCACCGCGTGGTCTGCATGAAATGTCATGATCGATCCCAATGTCGAAGCCAGTGCCCAAGCCGATGTTCAAGCTATGCTGGCGTGTCCGAGCTGCCCTAGAGATCTGTTGGCGGCCGACCAAATCCCAAGTTGTTTCCATCCTCCTTCGCAAGGACCTGAAGATATCCGCCGAGACGGATGGCTAGCCTACAGGAAGACAGGTATGCAAAGGTAAAGACGGTTCGTTCCGATGATCGAAACGGGCAGGCGCACTTGGCCGCGGCATGTTGGTTCAAGGCGTCGATGCGACCGACCAACAGGCTGGCGGGAACCTCCTCGCTACCTGTCTCCCACGTTTCGATCCGCGAGCGGTCGCACTGGAAGGCAGTCGCAAGGTCGATTGGCGTCCACCGGATGTGGTGGATGACCTTGCCGGCCGCGGTCATCGAATGCACGATGAAACGAGCGGCTCAGGTCGAGATTGATGGGCGAAGGCGGACCATGGTAAAATATTCACGCTTGATCACGTTCCTCGTGGTTTTTTTCCTATGCGGCTCGGCTTTCGGGCAGGTTCAACAGGAAAATGTCATCCTGTCAGTCACCAGCAATACTGTCCAATGGGCTGCAGTTTATAAAGTTCATCCGGACCGATCGGACGATCCCTACGTACATGTGCGAGTTTTTGAAAGGCAGAAAGGTTGGGAGTGGGAGCCGTGGCGGTTCAAAGAACTGGTCTTCCACATGGCGGTCACGCCGAAGGCGCTGGAAACCAGCCGTATTGATAGGAAAGCAAAGATCTATGCGTACAAGGACGTGGAAATACGCAGTGCGTATCGGCGCTGGCTCGAGGATCCTGCAGCCCGAGGGGACGTGCCTATCTGCGATACGAACATCCTTGATTGCATTAAATATTTGCCGGTTCAGTAACCGAGCTGTCGGCGGCAGGATTACCTCGTGCCGTCGACATTATGCGGTCGATGGGACCGCTAACAAACGGAAGAGGCGCGCAGAACCGCAAAGTCACGTCTGGCGCCCCATGGCCGCAGTGTCCGAACTTGCATAAAGCAAATCTTGGTCAATGTGCTAGCGAGGTCTACGACAGCTTCCTAATGGTGCTGTAGATGATGTTGCGGTTTGCACCGAACCAGACTGTCTTTTCAACCGTGTTTTCCGTGGCGCTGCCATTGGCAATCCGCCACATGTCGGCCTCGGAACGCTGGAGGAGTTCCCAGTTCATATAGGATTCCATGTATCCGTCATCGGCCATCTCATCGGAGAAGTTGGCAAATAGAAAGACGCCGCCCGGTTTCAGCATTTCCATACAAATCTGCGTGAGTCGGATGGCTACTCTATCGGTGAGGTAATCGTACAATCCTGCTGCGTAGACAAGATCGAAGGTGCCAATCTGATGCTTTCGCGCGAGCAAGCCGCGCACAGATCCATCGATGGGCTCGACGGACGTCCCGTGGAATTGGCTCGAGATCGAGCCAATACTCTGAGGATCCTGATCAAGAGCAACCCAGCGTTTAAGTCGGCCTTCCGCAAGCGCTTTTGACGCCTCCGCTTCGCGAAGGTGACCGGCGGCGATGGCCAGGATCTCAGTATCCGAACCCGTTCGCGCAGCGGTCTCATCAACGTAGCGGGTCAGGATGTCGCGACGTTCCCTTACGGCTACCGGGCCAGGAGCGTTTATCGTGTATTCGAAGATATCAAGACCGAGAGAGGTGGATCTCGCCACTTCTTCGGCCACCGCCGGATGCCCATAGATGAAGTCTATGAGACTTGCATCACCGGAGTAGCCACGGGGTTTTTCAAATGACCAACGAGTGAACGGGCACTGCTGCAGGATCTTGGCCGAGGAATGGGCCTGAATGATCGGAATGAGCTTCTGCCAAACGGCAGCGCCGAATTTTTGGCGCACGTCATGGAGCTGGCTAATCAACCACCTGACTGCGTCAGGCAGGTCCTTGCCCGCGGCGAACCGCTGCATTGCGATGTTGATGACAACCGCAAACTCAGCCTCCGCAGTTCGCAAAAGGTCCGTGTCATCCTCGCGGGTAGGCGACCGGACGTTATTGCTGACCGACTGCGGTGTGATCAAGCTTTGGCCATCAAGGGAAAAGAGGGGTTGCGCCACGGAAATCTTCACTCCTGAACAATGATTTAAAAGTTTAGGTAAATTCTTCAACATTCTCATGAAGGTCAAGTGCCAAGGTTGGCGCAGCGGTCGCCGGTCCACGGCTTAACTTTAGAAAATATTAGTGAACCCGAGAGATACTTCCCTAGCTTAGGGGGCGTTCGAGCGTTGTCGGTTGATGTGGAGTCTGGGTAGGGTTATCCAGCTCCAGCTAGCGGTCTGCGTAGGGCAACTGCTGCAAGATGTTGGGTGGCAGGGGCATGATGCACGTGTTAGCCGAGACTGCAGTCGCCACCGAGCGACCGTCGTTGTCGCCAGAACAGTTGCGTCGCCTCTATAAGCAGAAGAGCGAGAACGCTCGAAAGAGCGCCACGCGCAACGGCCTCTGGATCGCAGTAGCTGCTTACCTTGCATATTCTTTCACGGACTATCTTTTTATTGGTGATGTAGTCCGGTACACGGCCGCCGGCCGTTTGCTGGTTGGCGTGGCAGCTCTGTGCATTCTGGAACTCTTGCTCTACCGCAAAGCAAAAGCCGATACGGTCGACATGGCCGCGGCAGTGTCCGTGCTGGCAGCTTATCTCGTCTGGCTTCTTACCGCTC
Source organism: Neorhizobium sp. T6_25 (assembly GCF_002968555.1). NCBI lineage: Bacteria > Pseudomonadati > Pseudomonadota > Alphaproteobacteria > Hyphomicrobiales > Rhizobiaceae > Neorhizobium > Neorhizobium sp. T6_25. The sequence continues at coordinate 114,090 of NZ_PVBL01000017.1, read as the reverse complement.
AGATGACTACCGTCAGAGACGCTTTCTCATACTACATGGTTTTTGGCGCGATCTTCATGATGAGCGTCAACTTGTTCTTCAGCTTCCGGTTTCCCGTTGCTCTTGCAGCCTCCGCAACGAACATGCTGATCTTCATAGTTGCCCTCTACCTGTTCGCGCCTATGTTGCTTCTCCACAAGCTTATCCTCGGTGCATTCTGCATTTCCTGCTTTATCTTTACGTCATACGTGAACCTTCAGCTCAACAGAGAGCGCTACAAAGTTTTCCTCAATGCTTTGGAAGCAAGCCTGCAGCAAGCTGCTGCCGACGAAAGGGGCAAGGCTCTTTTGCACCTCTCAAACACGGATTCGTTGACCGGCCTGGAAAATCGCCGGGCAATCGATCAACGTCTGCGTGACTATTGGCAACGCTGGCTGGACAACGGGGCGCCCTTTGCCGTCCTTCTTATCGACGTAGATTACTTCAAGCACTATAATGACTGCTACGGCCATCAAGAAGGTGACCGGTGCCTTGTAGCGGTATCCCGGCGTCTCCAAAGCGTGGCTTCGTCCTTCGGCTCTGTCATCGGGCGATACGGGGGTGAGGAATTCATCGTCATCACACCAATGCAAAATTCGGAAAGAGCGGCCGAACTCGCCGAAGTAATGTGTGCTGCCGTGCGAGCGTTGGCTTGGCCACACGAACACAGGCGAGATGGGACCAGTGTCATTACCGTAAGTGTCGGCGTGTCCTATACGCGAGACCAGACCAAGCAGGTCGACAAGGTCATTCACGAAGCTGATCGCGCGCTTTACGCGGCCAAGGCAAATGGCCGCAACACCCTCGTGGTCTTCGATCCTGAAGACCCGCAGAGCAGCGATGACAGCGAGGATATAGCTGCGACCCTGAAGATCGCACTTGAACACGGCCTTGTCTCCCTCGTCTATCAGCCGATCCGCAACGTCCAGACAGGCAAGACGGACGCTGTTGAAGCCTTGATGCGTTTGAACATGCTGGACGGAACGTCCGTATCGCCCGGTAAATTCATCCCGGTTGCGGAAAGGACAGGTTCGATCATCGAACTCGGCCGGTGGGCAGTTCGTACTGTTTGCCGAGACCTGTTGGCAACCGACCTGGTGCAGGTTGTCAGCATCAACGTCTCGCCGATTGAACTTAAGAAGCCAGGGTTCTCCAGTTATGTCGCCGCAACGCTAGCAGAATTCGGCGTGACGGGCGCTCGCCTTGCTTTCGAAATTACCGAAGGCGTGGAGCTGGAAATCGACAAGGATGTGGTTCGTTGCATTAGCGACCTGAGAAAGCTGGGCGCTCAAGTCTGGCTCGACGACTTTGGCACAGGGTTTGCGGGGCTCTCGTGGCTTCGCCTGATAGAATTCGACACCGTCAAGATCGATCGATCCTTCCTCCATGACTGCAACACGGAGAGGGGGAAGAGGATGTTGCTTGACATCATCAGCCTGTTGCGTAATCGCGGCGTTAGTATCCTCGTTGAAGGCGTCGAGACCATTGAACATCTGCGGCTGATGCAGCAGTACGGAATCAACCAGCTTCAGGGATATTATATTGCACGGCCTGGTCCGGCAGCTCAGCTTGAAACTGATAACGTGCTGAGGTTCAGCACGGTCAGGAACCCGGATTCCAAACGTCTATTTCGGAATGGGGCATAGGTTAGATCCAATCAAGACCGGCAAATTTACAAGTCTCTGTGCGCTCAGGCCCCCGCAACTAAATCCAGTCTCACCCATACCCTTGTGCCTCTATGGCCTTGCCCCGTTAAATTGGGCCATTTGGAACTGGAATTTTCCACTTATGACCCCTGCTGGGAAGAAGAGAAGAATTCGATGAGGCCTCGAAGTTTTCGGAAGCGCAATCGCGTTCCTGCTGAAGCAGGCATCCGTGGCGATCTCGACTGATCCGGCAAAGCAGGCAAATCAGTGGCCATGAAAAAAACTGGGTCCTGTCGGCGTCTCGCTTGCCCGGCACGGTCCAGGCCCCGGCCTGGATCTACGTCATTGGGCGTAGTGCATCATCACAAAGAGTTTCTTCCTTCCCGGTGGGATTTGCTGTTCGCTTCGAATTCCGAAGCGGAGCCGCATTCTCGTCTTTTCTCATCGAAGGGCGGAAGCGGTGAAGTCTTGAACCGTCAATGGCCTGAATAGCGGGTTGGTGCATTAGGAAGGCCAGCGAAGCGAGTGGCGCACATGAGCTTGCTCTTGAGAAAATCGATGAAATTGCTGGCGCCAGCAGCGTTGGCGCAGATGACCATTGCTTCGATTGCCTTCGGTATAATTACATATAATTACCAGAGGAATTTTCTAGATTCCTTTGCCTATACTTCTGCTTGTTTTGTCTTAATGCAGGCAGGCTATTTCGTGGGTATCTTTTACACGGTCTGGTCCGAGTTCAAGCGGAAATCATCGTAGTTTGATTCCTTGGGAATGACGGATTTTTATCCTGATCGAAGGGTGAGTTATGACGAACGATATCTGGGTATCCATCAGGCTGCGGCTTGAAAGAGAATGGCGGTTGCTTGATCCGGAGCGGATGACTTCGCCGCTGTTGGAAGGAAACCAGGACGATCACGTGCCGGCTTTGCCCAGGCGGCGGCTGCGCATAGGAAGGGTCGATTGAGCCTCGACCGCCGGTCCGCCCCGTTGTTGCCGGACGGCATCGACAGCAGGGAGCAGTGCAGTTTCAGCCGCCGCGCCAAGTCGGCTCGGTTTTCCGGATGATCCTGTTGATCGCCTGACCTTGGTGTTTTCTGATGCGGTCCAGGAACAGAACCACGCGCTGATACGGAGCCCGCCATGTCTTATCTCAGCAATGCCAAATACTGGCTGTCTGCGCTATCGAATGGGGACGTTCGTGGCATCGCCCAGCAGATCGACAAAGACGGAATTTTTTGCTCTCCCAACTTCTTGGCGGCCGAGGATCTCAGCCAGATGCAAAATTTTGTCGCCTCCGCGATCACGCGCGAGGGCCGGCAGACGATTTCGCTGAAAAGCGATGAACTCGCGGGATCGGGCCTCGACGACCTCGGCAATTCCACGGAATTCAAGGCTCTCTTTTCCCGCCTCTATTCCATCGGTCTAGGCCGGCCGGCGCCCGACGTTAAATTCTATCAGATCCTTCGCTGCCTTACGGGTAAAAGCGTGACGGAACATTCCTTGATATTTCACTATGATTCCTACGCCATTACGGCACTGCTACCGATCGAAATCCCGAAATTCGGCAGGCGTGGCGACTTCTTGATTATTCCCAATACTCGCGGCATCCGATCGAATTACCTCTTCAATCTCGCCGACAAAGCGATCCTCGACAATGCGCTCACTCAACGCATCCTGCGCAGTCGTGCATCGGGTGGAAAGGGCATGAAGCATGTGTCGTTGGTTCCGGGCAATCTCTATCTCTTCTGGGGCTATCGCAGCATTCACACGAATGAGCCTGTTGACGAAGGCGCTGTGCGGGCGACGGCGCTGTTTCATTATGCCGATCCGCACGCCGGCAGTTACCTGAAGCGGCAGCTCGGCCGCGGTTAATCCGATACTTCCCGTCGCCGACTAGGCCGGGACAACCTCGGCTCCAGCCGACAGGGCGGACCTGTAGACGCCGAGCGTCTCGCGGGCGACGCGCTCGATCGCCAGGTTGTTGATATGCAGCTGACTCCTTGCCTTCCACATATCCAGCCGTTCGGGATCCGCCAGCAGATCGCAAAGAACGGCTGCCAGGGCTTGCGGCTCGCGCGGTGGGACAAGGATGCCGGCCTCGCCGAAACCGAGCAGCTGCGGGATGCCATCCACATCCGTGCCGATCACCGCACAGGCCGCCTCACGCGCTTCCGACAGAACGAGCGGAGCAGGATCGGCATGGGAGGGAAGGACGAAGATGTCGGCGGCTAACATGTAGGGAAAGGGTTCGTCGATGGCGCCGACAAATGTGATGGCGCTGGCGCAACCCGTTTCGCCGGCCAATTGCCGATAGGCGGCTTCGAAGGGGCCGCCGCCGACGATATAAAGGTGGCTGCCGGGATATTCCTTGTGCGCCAGGCGGAAGGCTTCCAGGAGATCAGGCAATCCTTTTCTGGGATGCAGCCCTCCGACGAAAAGTATGCTTGGACTGCGAAGCGACGCCGGCGTCCTGTCGCGCCCTTCGAACCGAGCTGATCCGATTGTGCCGTTGAGGACGACCTGCAGTTTCGATGCCGCTATACCGCGCTCCTGCATCGATTTTCCGACGGCTTCGCTAACGGCAATCACGCATGTGCCAAGCCCCATCAGCACGGCGCTTTTTTCAAACGCATTGTGAACGGTGGTAATGAGCGGCGTCGACGATAAACGACAGGCGGGGACCGAAAGAACAGCGCTCGTCATCATATGCGCATGCACGATATCCGGCTTCCAGTCGCGGATGAGGCGTCGCAGCGCCCAAAGTGACTTGAGTACGGTAACAGGCTTTCTCTGCTGATCGACGAAGACCGTTTCTACCCTGTTGCGTGCAAGCAATCCGTCGAAATCGCCTCCACCGCTGGCCATGCAGACAGTGTGGCCGAGCTTTGCCTGAGCGCAGGCGAGGTCGACAGCCGCATGCACATTGCCGTTCAATCGCCTGGTGTGGTTCAGAACATGCATGATCCGCATGGTGGGCTCACGGAGTTGTGGGAGAGGATATCAGAAGCGGCGACGGTGCCACCTCCATCTGAGGAGAAGCTTCGATCGCTCCCGGCGGCTGAGAGGCCTTCCGTTCGAAACCGAGAGCGGCTTCCGCATCGAGGGTGGAGACACGTGCTGTCGGCTGATAGTTGAACCCGCCGTGGCGTCCGTAGGACTGTATTCCAAACGCACGCAGCGCAGCGATGGCCTCTTCCGCCTGGCGGGCGGCGTCCCGGCTGTAGACGGGATAGGCATTGGTCAGGATCTGGGCGCCTTCGAGTTTCAGATCCCCTCGAAACAGCCCGTTCGCCGAAACGTGCGCGCGAAAGTCCAATTCGGCCATCTCAATCGGGCGGTCCGGTCGATCGGCCACGACTTCGACGGCGAAATATTCCCGCCCGTGAACCTTGCCGTAGAAATCAGAATAGACCGTCAAGCGCTTCCATGCGCCGTCGTGCGAGAAATTGTAGACGATCGGCTGCTGAAAGCCACGCTCTCCGCTGAAGCTGAAATAGAGGCTGATCAGGGTGGTGGTATTGAGAACGTGCCGTCGCTCGATGGCGCACAGGGCTTGCACCCGCTCGATCGGGATCGTCGAAAACAGCCGATCTGCGGTAATCACCCGGTCCTCCAGCCTCAATTGGAAGCCGTTCTCCAACCGATCGATTGCGATCGGTTTGACGCCCAGCGCGAATTGCACCCCTCGTTTCTCCAGGTTTTGTTGAGCGAGCCGGTAAAGAGGCGCAAATCCGGATTTGGGGCGGGCAAGCTGCTTGTTGGTCGGGCCCTGGCGCCTGCGACGAAAAAGGCGACGAGCAAGGTTCCCCAGCGAGGCATGTTCGCTGATCCACAGCATCCTTTTTTTCGCCAGATCGATGTCGATCTGATCGAGCGCGATCCCGTAAAACCTTCCCATATAGGATTCCAGGCCGGACCGCCGGAGAAGCTCGGCGCCGATCCAGTAGCGTGAAAAGTCTCTTGCGTTGTGCATTTCGCGTTGGAACAGGCGTGCATAGAACACCGACCCGAAGATGCGCATCATCCCCTTGACGCCGGCCCGCAAAATATCGTCCCGCAGCGAAATCGGATAGTCCGTGACCATTTTCTGGGGGTTCAACCGACCCCAGCGAGGCTCAATCGGCACATAGAGAGGGAGGAGTTCGGGAAAATGCGTCAGAAGGGGGGAATCGTCCTGAAAAATCAGGCTTCCGATGTCGAATGTATATCCATTCTCCGACCAGTCCATGTGGTTCCCGCCGATGTGGCTGTATTCATCGACAATCAGGATTTGCTGACATCCTTGGTTGGCCAGCACGGCAGCCGAAACGAGACCGCTAACCCCCGCTCCCAAAACAATGGCATCATACTCAAGGTCCGCTGCCTTTTGCGGGGTAGGAAACTTCGTCTCTTGCATGCGAGTCTCCATCGTTTGATCTAGTACTTCCGAATTAACATGTCACGAGGTCTTCAATACATATCATTAACTTCTCGTCTCTGCTCAAATAAGTACCGGAATGATTATATTTTTTGCAGATATACTAATTGATGTATAGTAATTTAACTTGAAGGCATTTGTCTATGTCTGTTATACTCTGCCTTCGGCACGGATGCCTCCTTCTTCTGCGGATGCGTTCGGGGGGAATTTCTGTCAGAGATTTTGGATTGGCGCTGGCCCGTCAAGGCGCGCTGGTTCTGGTAGCTTGCGAGGGGAATGCTGGATGCCGCGCTGGAGCCTCGATGATCTCAATCGACCCCTTCATTCCATAGATCTGATCGCGACAGACGTGTTCGATACGCTCTTGTTGCGCAATGGCCTGTCCCGCCGGTCGCGCATCATTGCGGGTGAGAAGATGTTTGCCCGCTTTCTGCAAGGCCAGGGTTCGCCCATGTGCCCTGATGAACTGATCCGGGCCAGACTGCTTGCCGAAAAAATGGCTTATCGTGCCCTGAACATGGGAGGCGGACGGGGCGAGGTGTGCCTTTCCGATGTCATCTGCCGCCAAGTTGCCATTCTCGGGCTGCCGCGTTCCGTAGTAGAGAAACGGATCGCTATCGAGATTGAAATCGAGAAGCGGGCGCTTTTTGCAAATGGCGATTTTGCCATGCTGTTGAGGCGCCATCGTCAAGCCGGTGTGAGGGTCGTGGCGATCACCGATACAGGGCTGTCCGGTGAAAAGGTCGGCGAACTCATCGACCATTTTCACGGCCCCGGCCTTGTGGACGAGATCTACTCAAGCGCGGACCTGAAGGCCAGCAAGCGACAAGGCGATCTGTTTTCTCTGGTTCTAAAGACTGAAGGCGTGGATGCTTCGTGCACCCTGCATATCGGCGATGACCTCCTTGCCGATTGCCTCGTACCAAAGAGCATGGGGATACAGACCATCCATATGCCGAAGAACCGCCTCAAGCGGCTCGTTTCAAAAGGCAATGGAGCCCTGGCGGAAGGGCTGCGGCAAGTCAGAAGTGGATCGGGCTCCCGCGAGGTCATACCGCCGATCGGCGATCAGGTTCACTTCGGAGAGCATGTATTCGGTCCGATCGTCGCAGAATTCTGTATCTTTTTATGGCTATATGGGCAGCAGGTGAGTTCGGACCGTGATGCGACGATGCTGTTTTGCGCGCGCGGGGGACTTGGCATACGGGAAGCTTTCGAACGTCTCCAATCCGTGCTCGACCTGCCTCTTTCGCTAAAACGCGAGAATATCCTGATTTCGCGCCTGATTGCTGCCCGCTCAGCGGTGGCGGCCAGAAGCCCGGCTGTTCTCGATGAGCTTGGGCGCGAATTCGAATCCGCAAGTTTCGCCGCCGTTGCACATGCGCTCGGCAAGGGTTCTTATGATCTACCCGACGAGTGGCAGCAGGTTTTCGATGCGAGCCGCTTTTTCGGCATGCTCGATACGGCTGCCGGCAGCGCTGTCGCACAAGACATCGACCGTCAGAATGACTGCTTCAAGATCCATATCGGGCAAATCGCAGGTGATGCCAAACGCATCATTCTCTGCGACACCGGGCTCTACGGCAGCACCCAAAGGCTTCTGTCCGCCGGGCTACCGGAGCATCGTTTCGAAACGGTGCAGTTTGCGCGATGCAATTACAAGGGGCTTAGCGAAGACCATTTTCCCAATGTGGCGGGTCTCGTGGTGGAGGATCGCTTCTACAATCCCTTCAAGACGAGGACAGTGGTCCTGCGGTACTGGCACATCATCGAGAGTCTTTTTGAGCCGGCCATACCTTCCGTCAAAACGCTCAGCATGGGACATGACGGCATGGTGATCGGCAATTCGGGAGAGATTCGCTTCGGCAGGCTCGATCCAGCCACTGGCAATCCGCTTCTCACCGGCGCGCTGCGCTACATCGATGGTCTCTCCAGCGGCGCGCAGGTTCTACGCGATGCGGATCGGGCGTGGCTGAGACTTAAACAAGCGATCATAAATCCGTCCGAGGCGGATATGGTCGCCTTGGGCGTCGCCCCTCGATCGGTTGATTTCGGGCGAGGCGAATTCATTGCGACGGTTACCCCGGCGACACGAGCCGGGATGGCACGCAAATTGATGGCCGTGAAGTCTCAGCTGTGGCGCGAAGGAGCGATTGCGCAGGAATTTCCGCGATTGAAGCCGGCCTTGCTCCGCGCCGTTGGAATGGCGCATGTCCTTCGGGGCTTCTCGTCCAAACTGAACCGTTGAAGAGCATTCGAGGACACCAACGACGAAGCAGGCTTCCTTGTTCATGGAGCCCGGTAGTGAGACAGAGGCGTGTGAAGAATGCTTGCGTTCGCAGCTCTCAAAGGAGCCAGTTGGGTCGTCTTCTCCCGCTTTATTGGGCGGTTCATCGACTTTTTCAACGTACTCATTCTGGCTCGCCTGTTGTCCCCGGCGGAGTTCGGATTGGCGGCGCTCGCAATGGCGCTGGTCGTGGTCATCGATACGGTTCTGGAGGTTCCGGTCACTCAGGCACTGGTCCGACTGCCGGTGCTCGATAAGAGCCACCTTGATACCGGCTTCACACTCGGTGTGTTGAGAAGTTTTGCGATCGCCGTGATCTTCCTTGTCGCGACCTGGCCGTATTCGCTGATGAACGCAAATCCCCTGCTCGTTCCTGTGATCGCCGCCATGGCGCTCGGCCCTATCGCGAAGGGGTTCATGAGCCCCGCAATGGTGCATTTTGCCCGCGCGCTCGAATTCCGCCCGACATTCGGGATCGAAACGATTAGCAAGCTCTGCGCTTTTGCGGCCGCAGTCGCCACCGTGGCTGCCGGAGGCGGCTATTGGGCGATCGTCGTCAATTTCGTGACCACCGCATTTGTCGCCACCGTCGCTTCTTATGCCGTGGCCCCTTACAGACCTGCGTTCTCGCTGAACCGGTTCTCGGATTTTGCGGGCTTTATCGGCTGGTTCAGTTCGGCGCAGTTGGTGTCCGCCTTGAATTGGCAGTTTGATCGTTTCCTGATCGGCTCTGCCGGAAACAGCGCCATGCTCGGCCGCTACGCCGTTGCAAGCGACATCGCCGTCATCCCGACCCAGAGCATAATCGGCCCGGCGCTGCAGCCGGTCATGGCAGCGTTTTCGCAGATCAGTTCGAATGCGGACCGAATGAGGACGGCGTTCCTCAAGGCAAGCCGTTTCGCGATGCTGATTTCGCTTCCTGTTTGCATCGGCCTCTCCCTGACGGCAGATCTCGTGACCGCTATCCTGCTCGGAGCGCAATGGAGCGACGCGGCTCCTTATCTCAGCCTAATCGCCCTCTCAGTCATTCCGATACCCTATTTCCAGACGCTCTATTCGGCGAGCCTCGCTCTCGATCGTCCCTCCGTCATTTTCAGGCTCAATGCGATCGACCTGTGCTTCCGGGTCGTTCTGATCTCCGTCGGCTTCTATCTTCTTGCAGCCCATGGAGCGAGCATTGGCCGAATCCTGGTCGCTTCCGTCATGGCTGTTTTCTACGTCGTCGAGGCACGGCGGCTGTTCGGGCTGGGGCCATGGCAGCAGCTCCGGAACCTTTGGAAAGTTCTGACTTCCGCCGCTGTCATGGCAATTGCCGTCATCTGGTTGCGAACGGAAATGCCGGCATCCGGTCTGCCCGTCGTGATCCAGCTTATCGCGGTCGCGAGCGCGGGCGCAGCCGCCTATCTCGCCACACTGTTCGGGCTTGGCATGCGGATTACCCTGATAGCCGGAAGACCTGATCTGGTCGATCGGTAATCCGGTCAGATCAGCGCCCGAATGAGCCCGCGCGTCGAGCGGGTCCCCGCGCCCAGACGATAGGCAAGCGCCTTTCGGGCGCGATCTCTGGGAAGCAGACTGATGGCCGTGAAAAACAGTGTCATGGAAACCTTCATCCGCAGCGGGTTTTTGTCCCGCCACAACCGCCCCACAAGCCCAGACAGGCTGGCGAAGGAAATCCGTTCGTCCTCCGCCACCGCAAGATAAAAGCGTCGCTCACGATAGAAATAGGCATGCTCGGCGGATACGAGAGCTGACCGATAGCCATAGCCTGGCAGGATCCGGCGTAGATGCTCCGTCCTGGCGACGAATCTCTGAAGATCCCGATGCAAAGCCTGTGTATTCAATTGGTCACCGAAGCCGGAATCGTTGCGGTCATGGATCCGGTAAAGACCGAGGGGCTGCGCCAGGCTCACCACGTCGCCGATGAACGGAGCTGCGAACAGGATAATGCCATCGACAGCCCTGTCATAGTCTGCGTCCTTCAGGAGCTCGCACACGTCGCGTCTGAAAACATTGCCGGAGGTCGGAGGTGTCGCATAGACACCGGTACGCAAGACCCGCCCGGCGAGTTCACGTCCTCTGAACGCCTGGAGTTCGGGTATCGGGCCGCTGATGACATTGCCGTCGCCGTCGATCCGCTTCAACGGAAACTGAAGTTTCGCAACGCCGTCGTCCAGGTTAGTGAGGATCACCTCCAATGCCCCGGGGAGAAGCTCATCATCGGCATCCAGAAATAGGACGAAGGGTGCCTGTGTCTGCTCAAGGCCAAAAAGACAGGCCCTGCGCTGACCGCCATTTGCAAGCCGAAACGCACGCACCCTCAGTTCGCGGATCACCTCCCACGAACCATCGGTGGAGCCGTCGTCGATCACGAGGATCTGGCACTGCCTGCACTTTTGCGAAAGGACGCTTTCAACCGCGCGCCTGATGAATTGCGAATAGTTGAAGCAGGTGATGATGATCGCGAGCTTGCAGATACGGCCCTCCGGATCATCCGCGGATTGTTCAGATCCGCAGGAATCCTGCACCTGTGGGGGTGTTTGCGGGGAGGCCACGGGGCCTGCGATCATGACCTGACCCTGTTGACTACGGTGCCGATCACCGGCGCGCCAGCACGCCGCAGCTGGTTGTGAACGTCCTTCACCTCGTCAATTGTCGTGCGCCCGCTCTTTGCGACGATCAAGACGGCATCGGCATGAAATGCCAGCGCCAGCGCATCCAGGGAGGTGTCAAGGGCAGGAAGGTCGAAAATGACATCTCCCTTCACTCGGGCCGTTTCCAGAATCCGCAATACGCTGGGATGGCGGAAATCCGCAAAAATGTCGATATGCGGGTCTATCGAATGGATCGGCAGAGTGGCAATGCCATCGAGATTGCCGAAGGACAGTTGATCCGCCTTCAGACCTGAGATTGCCACGTCGGCTAGGGAGGTTGAGGAACTGGATGTTTCCTCGACCATGGACGCCAGCCCCGAATAGAAGAACGTCACATGGTGGCCGCTTCGGCTCAGAAGCTGCGCCATGCTGAGAGAGAGGGTCGAAACGCCGGTCGCGGCCGTTGCCCCGATGAACGCAATCACGATGTTTCTTTCCCGCCGTTGTGATGCGCAGGCGACATCGACGGAGGTTTTCAAGTCGCGAATGACGCTGGCGTATCGTTGGAGCGCCGGGCTATCGAAGCGCCAGCCGATGCCTGCCGTCTTGCCGGTGTCCGGAACCGTTGCCAGGCACGGAATGCCGGCTTCCTGCGAGAGCTCCTTCGTATCGCGCACCCGGCGATCAAAGGCCACGTTGATGGCTATGGTCGACATACCGATCAGAAACCCCAGCATCCCACCCAATGCGGCGATCAGTGTCTTGCGCGGGCCGGAGGGATCGAGTGGCGGAAGTGCGGCGCCGATGATCCGAGCATCGGCATCCGGTGTGGCCAGCCCGGGTAACGTGCCGTTCCTCATCGCCTCCCGGGCAGCGTTGACCTGGGTAGCCAGCGCGTCCAGTCGTCCTTGCAGCGTGTCCGTGCCAGCGCGCGCCATCTGTTCTTTTGAGGCAATCGATTGGAGGATGTATCCCGACGCCATGGCGTTTGCGACACGGGCAGGAAGGTTCTGATTGTATGACCAGAATTCGATTTCGACGACGTAAGATTGCCCCACCCGCCGCGCACTCAGCCGTTTGACGAAATTCGCGAAGGCAATGCGGCGGGCGTTTTCGCGGGAATCCGCGGTCGGGTCCAGAACATCCTCGGCCCGCCTTGATGTCTTGCCAAGCGTCGTCAACCCGTTGTCCACGAGCGTCGACATCGTGTCCTGCACCTGAACCGCCAGCCCGGTAAATTCCTTCGGCGGCCGGGGACCGAGTTCGGCGTCGCCCTGAAGGACAAGGCTGTCGAAGACGGCGGATAGAAGCCGCTCCGAACGGATGATCTGCAATTCGCTTTCGGCGCTGTTCAGGTCAAAGTTCTGTTGCCCGCTGATGTCGCGGCCGGCGGAAGCAAATTGCCGCGGCTCCAGCAGAAGCGTTGCCGTGGCATTGTACACCTTGGGGAGAGAGTTCGCATAAAGAAAGGCCAGCAGGAACCCCGCCGTCGTGCACGCGACAAGCCGTATCTTGTTACGCCACGCAAGCGCGACCATCAGGCGCAGCAGCGCGAGAGGACCTTCGCCGGAATCGCCTGGCGGTGCGCGATCCGTGCGCCACATGCGGGAAGCTTCCTCCAGAGGGCCAGGCCTGTTGAAAGTCATTTGGCCTTCCCTCCGGCTCGCAGCGGACGAGCGCTGAAGACTGGCAATCGAGCAGCGCGCTCAGGCTCCAGGCGTCCCCGCAGAACATCCGCAAAGCCTAAGAGATTGCCTTTGACCCTCCCGCGTCGATCGATAAACGGTTCCGCCCATAACAGCCGGCCGAAATTGCTGGCGATGTTGCGCAGAACCTGGTCGGCAACCTGCGCAAGCGTCATGGTGCCCTTGCGCATCATGTAAAGCGGGTTGACGATCTGCGAATATCCAAGCCGCTCACCGCTCACGCGGCCGCTCTTGACGCCCATATGTACGCCGCAGGCCTCGTCCGATTTGACGAAGCGTCCACCCTGCCTGGCAAGCGCGGCCGCGAAATCACGATCCTCCAGCCAGCCGTACAGGACCAGCCGTTCGTCGAACCTTGCGTCGCCGATGGCGGACATGCGGAAGGCCATGTTGCAGCCATAGGGACTGTAGGGTTCATGCCACCTCGAACCAGGGGATGGCGCGCGCTCCAGAAGGCGAAGGGCCTCATCGAAGGGGATACCGGGGCCTTTGATTCCGTCGGCGATCACGTGCCCCGTCAACCCAACGAGGCGGCTTTCATCGCGAAACGCGCAGACGGCGGATGCCAGCCAATTTGCATCGGCGACGAAATCATCGTCGAAAAAGACGACCACGTCCGTGCCGGCGGGCAGGTTGGCGAGCGCTCTGTTGCGTTGGGCCGCAAGGCCGGCCTTTCCCGTGACGATCGTCACCTTGGGATCGGAAACCAGATCGCCGACGTCGGACGGATCGACGCAGGACACCAGCAACGTATCCGGCTGAACCGTCTGGGTTGCGAAAAGATGGCGCACCGTCGCGCTGACGACGGCCGGGCGACCGCGGGTGGCGATGACAACCGCCAGGCTAAGCTCTGTCGACCTTGGCGATTTATGCGGAACAAGGCCTTTCGCGGGGTTCTGAAGCAGTTCCCGATAACCCGCCGCGGTGTTCGTCCAAGAAAAGTTGCGCACCTGCTCCAAGCCCCGACTGCGCAGCTCGCCTTTGAGCAGGTCGGACCCTTTCAGGGTCGCGATATGCCTGATCCACTCCTCCGGCTGGAAGGGAGAGGCCATCAGCGCCGCCGCTCCGCATACTTCAGGCATGCTTGCGCAATCGGACGCCACGACGGGGCAACCCAAGGCCATGGCTTCGACAATCGGCAGCCCAAAGCCCTCAGTGATGGAGGGGAACGCCAGACAGAGTGCGTGTTTCAGAAAATAGGCAAGATCGTCGTCCGACACCCGCCCCACGAGAAGGAGGTTGGGCCTTTTTTCGAGAAGGTCGGAGGCAAAAATACCGGCACTTCCACCGGCGACGACGATGTCGATATCCAGCTCCTCAAGAGCCGCTGCAGCCTTCATCAGCAAGCCAAGGTTCTTGTGCTGGGCACGAGAGGCAAGCGCCAGAACGAATTGGCGGCCTCTTGCGCCTATGGCACTGACCACTTGCGGCGCGACCTTCGCCAGCCCGGCGTCCCACTCGAGAGCATGTTCATGGCCATTGGGAAGGACGGCAATGTCCTCCTGCCGGACAGGCAGGTAGCGTGCGAGTTGCCGGGCCGATGCGTGAGAGACGGTGGCGATGCGGGCGGAACGTCGAACCAGGAGCGGATGCAGCCGGGAGTAGGCCATACGGAAGGCGCGGCTATAACTTTCGGGGGCGGCAAAAATGTTGGCGTCATGGATGCAGACGATCTGATCCTTCTTGAGAACGGGTGCCGAATTGCAAAGATTGAGCAGCGGCCCACGGCAAGTTCGGGCAAGAACGGTCTGCTCCCACGCGTGCCCGCCGAAATCACCGGCGGTGACCAGCGGAAGTCGGGCAAAACCCGGGTCCGGCGTGCCGACGGGCGCGATTATCGGCAAGCGCTCACCATGACCGAAGGTGCGGTCGAGAGCCTTGACGACATTCATCGCATAGCGTTGCACGCCCGTCGCATCTTGCGTCAGGAACCGCCCGTTGATGGCGCAGTGCTCGGTTGAACTCATGACCGCCCTCCATCACCGTTCGAGCGGAAAAGGGGGGCAATGTGCGGGTACCAAGGGCGGTGAACGAGGGAGCCCCGCTCATTTGCGAATTTTCCGGTTTGCAAAATACAACACCGCGGCGACAAGCAGATGGCGGTCTCTTCTTGCTGAAAATGTCTGCTGACGATCTCAAAACTGGCTTGCAAGATGTGCTGATCCCCGATGCTATTGCATTGCGTTTGCCGTATTGCGCCCCTCCCACGGAACGTCCGCCGTTTCTTGGCCGCCCCCGCGGGGGCGGGCTCAATAATCAATAGCTGCCGTGCGCGCGCAGGACCGCCGGGACGGTCTTGGCCATGATGACGATATCTCCCCAGATGCTTTGTTCCCGGACATAACGCATGTCGAGTTCGACGCGTGCGTTGTAGCTGATGTCGTTGCGACCGCTGATCTGCCAAAGCCCAGTCAGGCCCGGCCGAACCCGGATGTAATCCACAAAGTAGCGGCCATAGAACTCCGCCTCGCTGGATACGATCGGGCGAGGGCCGACGATGCTCATTTGTCCCAGTATGACGTTCAGGAGCTGTGGTATCTCATCGGCGCTGCTCTCGCGCAGCAAGGCGCCGAGCGGCGTAATCCTGGGGTCGTTCTTCAGTTTGCGCGTGGCGGCCCATTCCGCCCTGTCAGACGGATTGGCGGAGAGATGCCGAAGCAGAGCTTCATCGGCATTGGGGACCATTGTCCTGAACTTGAGACAAGGGAACATCACCCCATTCTTGCCGATCCGGCGGTGCCCAACGAAGATCGGACGGCCCTGAACGGCATAAAGCAGGGCGATCAGCATCACGATCATCGGCATGAGAACGATAAGAGCAACAAGGGAAATAACCGTGTCGAGAGCCCGTTTCAGATAGACCGAAAGGCGATGGGACGCCTCGTTTCCGATCCTCGGGAAAGCGAATTGTTCGGGTGCCTGAAGATGGGAGCCGTTCATCGCATTCAAATTACTACTGACATTGATGTCATTCATCTGCGTGCTCCGTACTCTAGATAAAAGACGAAAGGGTATGGGCAGACAATCTATAGCGGCATCCACACCCACGTTAGCGCCTGGTATTTCATTTGACAATACTTTTATTGCGGCGCACTATTTAGGCATTCATGAAATGTATCGGCACTATTTACCGATATAGGTGCGAATTAAACTGCCCATTCCGGGGTAGATAATCATATCTACTTCTTTCGATCTAGAACGCGGGTCAAATTGCTGCAATGGCTGATGAATTTGGCTGTTGTTCGGTCATGGGGAGACTTCATGCGGGTGGCAATCGTCCATTACTGGCTGGTCGGAATGCGGGGCGGGGAAAAGGTTCTGGAGGCGCTCTGCCGGATTTATCCGAGCGCCGATATCTTTACCCATGTGTATGATCCCTCTGTAATTTCAGCGGAAATCCGGAAGCACCGCATCCAAACGACCTTCATCGATTCCTTGCCCTACGCGAAGCGGATGTACAAAAAATATCTGCCGCTGATGCCCATGGCCTTGGAGCAACTGGACCTCAGCGGGTACGACCTCGTCATTAGTAGTGAGTCGGGACCTTCAAAAGGAGTAATACCTACCTCGCCGGCCATCCATATTTGTTACTGTCATTCGCCCATGCGATACATTTGGAACATGTACAATAAGTACTATGAAACCTCCGGCAGGTTGACGCGGATAATGATGCCGCCGCTGGCGCATTATTTGCGGACCTGGGATGTCGCGGCGGCCAGCCGCGTCGATGAATTCATCGCCAATTCCACGACGGTGGCACAGCGGGTGAAGAGCTATTACCGCAGGGATGCGCATATCATCCATCCGCCCGTCGATACCCAGGCTTTTCGACCGGTCGCCGCCGGCGACCTCGAGGATTATTATCTGATGGCTGGGGAACTGGTGAGCTACAAACGCCCGGATCTCGCCGTGGAAGCGTTCAACCGGATGAAGGCGAAGCTGGTGGTCATCGGCGGCGGCGAAATGTTGGCTCGCCTGCGCAAGATCGCCGGGCCGACCGTGACGATCATGGGTGCCCAGCCATTCGACGTCCTTCAGCACCACTACGCACGCTGCAGGGCACTGGTATTTCCGGGCGAGGAAGATTTCGGCATCGTGCCCGTTGAAGCGATGGCAAGCGGGCGCCCTGTCATCGCCTATGGACGGGGCGGAGCGACGGAAACCGTCGTCGCCGGCAAGACCGGTGTATTTTTCCCCATCCAATCGATCGAGGCCGTCATCGATGCCGTGGAGCGCCTCGACAAAATGGATCTCAACCCCGCCGATGCCGTGGCGCGGGCGCAGGATTTCAGGACCTCGGTTTTCATCGACAAATTCAGGTCCTACGCCAATCATCTCACCGGACAGGGACCGATCTGGGATGACGTGCGAATAGCTTAAGCCAACTGGAGAGCGGGAGTGACCGGATGCAGCAACTGAGCTTCTTGCAGCGCCTGTTTGCGATGCATGCCGGGGCATCGGCCGCGTCAGCCTCCCGGCTGTGTTACCTGGCCAGGTTTCTCCTGGCGCTGATCGCCTGGTTTGCGGTTTTTTCTCCGGGCATTCCGGCAGGTGCGGCCGACTATACGCTCGGGCCGCAGGACGTTCTTAAAATTCGCGTTTTCGAATGGCGGCCGAATGCCGGAGTGGCGTTCGAATGGGTGCCGTTGACAGGTGAATTCGCCGTTTCCGCGGCAGGCACGTTGTCGCTTCCGATCATCGGCACCGTTTCGGTCGCCGGCAAGACGCTGGATGACGTATCCGGCCTGATCGGGGAGCAGCTTCAGAAACAGGTCGGCTTGCAGAAGCGGCCGAATGCTTCCGTGGAGGTCTCGGTCTATCGGCCATTCTTTGTGACCGGCTTGGTGTCCAAGCCGGGGAAATACGGCTATGTGCCTGGCCTGACGGTGATCCAGGCAATCAGTATGGCTGGTGGACTCGGGCAGGGCGATCCCGAAATGCTCGCTCTCCAGCGCGAGGCGCTGGTCAGTCATGGGGATCTCGGCCAACTGGAGTTCGAACATTACGGCCTTCTGGCGCGTCAAGCGCGTGTCGAGGCGCTTTTGGCCGGCGCGGCCACGATCTCGTTCCCGCAGGATCTGACATCGCAAGCCTCCCGACCGGCGCTGGCGCGCGTGATGCAGGATGAGCAGGCATTGTTCGAGACCCGGCGGCACCTGATGAACACGGAACTCGACAGGCTTGGCCAGGCCAAGATCCTGGCCACGAACCAGCTCGAAACCCTGCGGCTCAAGGAAAGCTCGCTCGCCAGGCAGACCGAAATGGCGGCCAAGGATCTGAGTGCCGTCAACAAGATGGTGTCCCAGGGGCTGACGGTATCGTCTCGGCAGCTGGGCGCAAACCAAAGCCTCGCGGATCTAGAAAGCCGCAGCCTGGATGTCTCGCTGGCAATTCTCAAGACGCAGCAGGATCTCGCCAAGCTTGATCAGGAAATCGGCGATTTTCACCAGAAATACAGAGGTGACGCGCTTACCGAGGCCGTGGACCTGCGGGATCGGCTGGCCGCCAATTCCGAAAAGGCGAAAACGGCGCGTGCCCTTCTGGCAAATATCGAATTGCGCGCTCCCGCCGCCCTTGCCGCTCTGGAAGCCGACGGCGAGCCAGCGTTCGTCATCAAGGTCAATCGGACAATCAATGGAGCGATGCAGACCCTGGTCGTCAGTGACAATGATGAGGTGGGGCCGGGCGACGTCGTGCGGGTGGAAAGACGGGCAAGAGATATTCGGCCGAAGAATTTCTAATCCGCAGCCGGAGCCGACAGCACAAAATCGCCATCCGGCTCGAAGCTGGAAGCTGGCCGATTCCCGCTTGCTAGGGACATTCAGCACATGTTAGAATAAAATTCTCAAATACCGGAGACGAAATTGGTCAAAGGACGCTGATGACTTGGGTCTTGGTCATTGCATTCATCATCGGCTTGCTTTGCGCAGCCCGATTACCAATTTTGATCTTCACGCTTTTCGTTCTGGCAGTCGTCATCGTTTTGGCGACGACCGCAATTGTTCTCGATTATTCGATATCCGATGCAGTGACCTTGGCGTTCCTGGTGGCGGTGGCGCTTGAGGCGGGTTGTGTCGCCATGAATGGAATCTTTTATCTGCTCTATGTCCGGAGGCGGGTAAACGAGCGAGAACGATCCTCGCTGGGTGCGAATTCGAAATACACCGGAGAATGAGAAGCTCAAGGCCCCGCAAATGAGCGCAGTCACGCGATGCTTCGTCACTCGGCTTCCGTATTTCCGGCGGTTTTCCTAAGGGTGGAAAGCGCAAGGCGTTGGGCATCTGCCATGCCGTAACGAAAGCGATAGCCAGCCTCCTTCAGGCGCTGGTTGGAAAAGCGCATTCGCCACAGAGGGTTTCTCAAAGGCAGCGTTCTAAATCTCAGGAAATCGTGAAGCCAGTCGGCGACTGCCGGTATCGGCAGGCTTCTATAGCGTCGGTCATGGCTGGTGGCGAAAGCCTTCCGCATGAAATCGATGTGCCGTGGATCAGGGCAATCGTCCTCCGCGAGGTTATAGACCTCGACCTGACCCGGCAGGCCGTGTCCGGCCAGGCCACGCACGATAAGCCAGATCATCGCGTCGGAGACGTCGCGAACATAGACGTGATGTGCATGGCGATGTGCGCCGAGCAGCCGCTTGATCGGATTCCAGTCCCGGATGCCGATGATCTGGTTGATATCGACGACCACGGCGGGCCGCACGATCGTGAAGCGGGTCTGTCGTGCAACGGCGCGCAATGCGAGCTCGCCTGCCAGCTTGGTCCGCCCATACATTCGAACATAGTCGAGAGCCCAGTATTGCGAGGGGATATCCCGATCGGCGGTCAACACCGGCGAGGCCTCATCGATCAGGCGCTTTCGTCCGCTCCCGTAAACCGAAACGGTGCTTGCATAACAGAAGGCGGTAATGCCCTCACGCTCGCAGGCTTGCGCAAGTTGTCGGGTGGCCTCGACATTGACCCGCTGCATGCGCTCCATCTTGCCGAGCTCGGCCGCAAGGTGCAGGACGGCGCAGCAGCCCTTGACGAGCCCATCCCAATCGTCGTCCGTCATGAAGTCGAACCGCCGCCACTCCAGGAGATCGTCAACCTTGCCTCCATCCGCCGCCAAGGGCTTCGATGTGGTGGCGCGTACGGCATAACCGCGTTCGATCAAATCGGCGACGACGATCCTGCCGATCCTGCCGGTCGCGCCAGTCACCAGAACTGGCTTTGCCTTAAGCACATCTGGCATGGGTCGTCACCGGAACTGGTTCTCGATATTGGTGTTTCATCTTGATGTGGTCGGCGAGGCGAACAGCCAGTGCGACGATCATCTGGGTCGGATTGCAGTGCCCTGCCGTCGGGAAGACCGAACTGCCTTGGACGAAGAGACCGCTGACGCCGTGCACTTCGCAGTTGGCATCGACGACGCCACGGCCGGGCTCCGTGGACATGCGCGTCGTTCCGGTCGGATGGGCGACATCGACGAATGTCGAGGGAATTTCGGCGCCGTCCTTGACCCATTCCTCCAGCTTCGGCGCGGGCAGGCCGGCTTTCGGCAGCTCCTGGACAGCCAATTCCGCCATTTTGCGCATCGTGCGGGACTCGTCGCTGTGGCTGCGCCAGTCCACTCGCGGCAAGCGCATGTCCAGACGATCGCGTCGTTCCGACAAGGTCACGCGGCTATCGGGATTGGGCACCTGTTCGCACATGCATTGCAGGTCGAGTTCGGTCAGCTTGCGCGGAACACCGTTGCGCGCACCTAAAAAGTCCTTCAGGCCTCTGGCGAGCAGATTGCTGTTCGCAATGATATTGAACAGGTCCTGCGGTAGCTTTGGGGTGCGCCCCGCCAGGCGTCGCAAGGCATCCCAGGGATCATCCTTCGCCAACACCTCGCCGAGCCACCCGGCGCAGTTGAGCAACTGCTCGCGCCGTTGGATATCGGGGCTCAGCCGAAATCCGGCACGAAAGAAATGGCGGCTGACATTGTATCGGCCAAAGCGCTTTTGAAGAGCATCGGAACCCGGCAGCGAAAAGGTCGCCACCGAACCCCTCAGATGGTCCATGAGATAACGTCCCACCTGGTCATGGTCGTTCCCAACGCCATGAGGTTTAGTCTCATTGGAGTTCATCAGTATGCGAGCGTTTTCTATACCGCCGCAGCACAGGATCACGACGGATGCGGTCAACACCTGCTGACCGCCGTCGGCTGCCGCAAATCGCACGCCGCGGATGGCATCCCCCGATTCCGATAGCTGGACGCTCTGCACCGTCGCCCCGGTGACGAGCGTCACGTTGAGGCCGATCCGCTTGGCCACGTGACGACCGAAGCGCATATATTCGTACGGGTAGGCTTCTTCCGTATCCCGGCTGAACTGCCAGAAGACAGGGATCAGGATTTCAGGGTCGAGATCGGGCGCCGGCCGCTGGCGATTGGCAATCGCCCAGAACCGTTCGTCATTGTAGCCATTGCCGAAAGCCAGGCCGAGATGGGAGGCGGTGCGCGCCAGATAGGGTTCGAGATCCGCGCCGTCGATCGGCCAGCCGGAATACGGAACCCAAGGCCGTTCTTCATAATCGATGGCGTCGAAGGGGCCGCAACGTCCACCCCAGGTGTGGGAGCTTCCGCCAACGATACGATTGCGAACGGACCACTGGTCACTGGCACGCGGGCGGCCGACATTGTCGATCTCGTCAAGCGCATCCATCAGGGGATCGCGGGCCATGCCGCCGCTCTCCAGAAGAGTGACGCGCAAGTTCGTATTCGACAATTCCTGCGCAAGCGTCGTGCCAGCTGGTCCTGACCCGACAATGCAGATGTCGCAGGATGGCAACGGAAGTACAGTTTCTCCAAAATTCACGTTTAACCCGATGAGGGACATTCAGAAAACCTTTGCTGTTGCAATCTCATCGACATTGCATCAATGTTATCGCTCTGGGCGGTGAATAATTTCTTGTTTTCCGCCAGGTTTGACTTGGTGTTTCAGCAGGGATGTTTCCGATGTTTTTATGGGGGATTTTCCTTACTATACAGTGTCTTCGGAGAATTCAAAGAGGTTAGGTATATGCAAATAGCAACCATGCCCTACTCCGAAAGACTTAGCCCCCCTACACCTTTGAAGATCCTCTATGTCCAGCCGGGTACGAGCGCTTTCGCCGGTATCGAGAGGGTCGTGGATACGATCTGCTCCGGTCTGATGGATAGGTATGGGAGCGAGTTCGAGGTGGACGTCCTCTACACATCGGTTCACAAAAATCGCCCGACGGAGGGCAGGAATTACACCATTATCGACCGCGTGGCTTCCAGCCGGATCGAGCTGATGCGCAACTTCCGGGAGGTCATTGCAGGCAAGGATTATGACCTGGTCGTCGTGCCGCAGATCGAGCCGACGGTGATCTGCATGGCCTCCTGCATCGGCATCCGGCGCCGGTTTGCCGTCCATCTTCACGGCAATCCAAAGCTGGAGCGCAGCCATATCAAGGCCAAGATCCTCTTCCTGTTGATGAAGACGCTTTTCCTGCCGAGGATCGCCTCGGTTTTCGGAACCTCGCCGCGGCAGCTCACCTCATTCAACGCGATGTTCAAGAGCAAGCGCCCGCATTATTGGGTGCCGAACCCCGTGCGAAAGTTTGACCTTTCCGATGCCGGCCAGGCGCGCGCCGGCGATAGTGTCACTTTCATCAATATCGGTCGCTTCTCGTTTCAGAAAGGCCAGGACATTCTTTTGGCCGCGTTTTCCGAGCTGCGGAAAAAACGCAGCAACGTCCTGCTGAAAATCGTCGGTTATGGCGACGGGGAGGCGGCCTTGCGGGCAGAGATCGACCGCCGTGGCCTTGCGGACGTGGTAAGCCTGGAGCATCATCCTGAAAATCCCCAGCCCGCGCTGGCGGCAAGTGACGTCTATGTCTCCACGTCCCGATGGGAAGGGTGGTCGCTGGCGATCTGCGAAGCGCTGCGGTTTGGTCTGCCCGTCATCGCGACCGATTGCGAATTCGGCCCGAGCGATATCCTCGTCGACAGCAGGCTCGGCCTGCTCGTGCCGGTAGATCGGAGCGAAGAGCTCGTGAACGCAATGATTTATTATTGCGACAATCTGCGCGCCGAGCAGGCCCATGCCAGCTTTCGGCAGGAGTTCATTGACTGTTACAGCCCAGAGCGGGTGCTTGAGGTGCATGCCAGCGCGTTACGGAGTGCGGCAGCGGCATAGATCTCTGCGGGCCAGCCTGAATGAAACGACGTGAGGTGGATCATGACGACGTTATTGTCCCGCCGCTCATTCGCGGTCGGCGCCCTGGCCTCGGCAGGCCTCGCCGGCGGTCTCGTTTGGCGATCGAAGGCATCAGGTCGCCTGGAGGACCCGACCAGCGGGCGAGCCTTGATATTTGAGGACAATTTCACCAGGCTCGATTGGTCGACCTGGAGTGCCGGTCCAAAGCCGACTACCTCCGATCCGGGCTTTTACGGCCGCTCGGCCTTCGCGAGAGACAGCGGCGAAGAGGGGTTCAATCCCTATGCAATTGTCGACGACCCGAACGCGAGCGATGGCAAGGCGTTGGAAGTGGCCGCAAAACACATCGGACGGCCGATGAAGGTCCCCCATTATTACGGCAATGAGCTCGCCGAGTTTCAGTGGGTATCGGGCAATATTCAGACGGCCAAGCGCGATGGCACGATCATGAAAGGTTGGCGGCGCGGCTATTTCGAGGCGCGGATGCTGTTTCCAAGACATCCGCTGACCTGGCCGGCTTTCTGGATGATGAACGGACGCAGCATCCTGCGTCCTCAGACCAGCATCGAAATCGACGTCGTCGAGCACAAGGGCTGGGAACCCACGCTCTACGGGGCCTATCTGCACGAATGGGGGCAACCCGGCGAGCACAATGAAGGAACCGGCGTGCCCACGCCGATCGACATGACCGCCGGTTATTGCCGATACGGGGTGCTGGTCACCGACACCGAATGCACGATCTATTTCGAACGGCAGCCCATCATCGATACCAGGACCGGAATGCCGGCGGTCTGGACGATCACCCGCTCCGGACAACTCGATGCTGATCAGGATGTGTTCTGGCCGGTCCTCACGCTTGCCCTGCGTTCGGATGTCCCTTATCCGCAGCCACTCTTGCCCGCGGACACGCTCACACGCATGCGGGTCGATTATTTCCGGGTCTATGCCTGACGGACAAGCTTAAGGCGCGCAATCAACTCACCTTTACGGTCATGTAGCGGGCCGACGGAGCTGTCAGCGTTTCGTGCTCCGGCTCGGCGCTTGAAAGGCCGGCCAGGATGAAGAACACAAGGCCGAGATCGACGGTCGGCCCCGCAACCATGGCGCCGATCATCAGGCATGCGCAGCCGTTGCGCGCGGCCAGCCGGATATCCGAGGTGAAGGTGCGAGGCATCCCGCGCCGTTTCGAGAATGCTGAGATCGCAAAGAGCAAAAACATGATCGTTCCTGGTATCCCAACGTTGGAGAGCAGGGCGAACAGGAAGCTCGATGTGCGGGAGGTACCGAGGCCAACCCCGAGACCGTAGGAATCGAGGAAATTCTGGTATCCATAGGTGTTCCAGGAACCGCGTTCCACTGCGGAAGCCGATGTGGACTTGCTGAAGATGAGCAGGTCAAAATAGTCGTAGAGTTGCCGGAAAAGCGTCTCGTTGAGGGCAATCACCAATGCGATGAGACAAATCAGCGGCGGTGCAAACAGCACGATCGCCGAGCTGTTCCGGGTTCCGGACGGCCCGCCACAGCGGAAGAAGGCGGTGATATACAAGATCACGAAGCAAAGCGGCAAAGCCAACAGGCCAGCCGACGACGTTGACCGTATCACCAGCAGGGTCGTGACAAGGAAAAATGCGCCGCTCCATCTCAGGTCGCGCCCGCAGAGCCACAGCGTGCCGGTAAACCCGACGGCGGCGAGGCTGATGCCGGCGAATGCCGACGCCTCCGGCCATGAGCCGACGATACGCTTGACGCCGGCGACGACGTCATCATCGTGAAATGTGTATTGGGCGTTGCGGATGTAGAGAAAAAGGTCTTGAGCCCCAGTGCCATAGGTCGCGATGTCGAGCAGAGCAAAAAAGGCATTCGCGCCCGCGAATACCAGAACCCCGACGGTGATTGCCCTGAAACCGGCCATGGTGGATCCGATCGCCAGGATCAGCACATAGGCGAGAAGATCTGCGGAAACGTAGACTGCCTGGGTAAAATTGCTGGAGACCGGCCCCAAAGGCACGGTGCTGCCGGTGGATGGATATTCGGAAGAGCCGAGCGGGATGATGTCCGTCATGCGGGCAAGCAGGCGCGGCGCGAAGAAACCCAGCACTGTTCCGTAGATCAGCAGGCAGGCCAGCCAGAACCCGGGCTTAGGGAAATACAGTGCCTTCAGCGCGATACTGAACTTGTCTCGATATGTCAGGACGCCAAGGGCAAGGAATGCGAGAAAGAGGTGTGCCGGCTGGATGTTTGCGGAACCCATCAGGATCGCGGCTGCAGCACCGAAAACGGAAAGGCCGATGAACACGACGATGCTCGCATGGTATCCCGCGAACAGGCAATAGACCCCCAGAACGAGCGTAAATATTCCGATAGGCTCCAAACTCATGCGCGATGCCTGTCGTTGCCGGCACCCATCAGCCAATTGGTCCGGTATTTGATGCCGGCAAAGGAGATCGCGGGCCGA
The DNA here is from genome assembly GCF_002968555.1 of Neorhizobium sp. T6_25. Classification (NCBI taxonomy): domain Bacteria; kingdom Pseudomonadati; phylum Pseudomonadota; class Alphaproteobacteria; order Hyphomicrobiales; family Rhizobiaceae; genus Neorhizobium; species Neorhizobium sp. T6_25. The sequence continues at coordinate 88,757 of NZ_PVBL01000017.1, read as the reverse complement.
TGGCAGCCGGAGCTGAACCGGCCGTTTCGGCGCCTTGCTCCGTCCTCCTCTGTGTTTCCGCAATGAAAGTCGGCGGGTTCCGCTTGCCCCCAGGCTTGCCCCCAGGCTTGGCCCCAGGCTTGGGACGGGCATCGGGGCGCACTTGCGTGAAGATCGCCTTCCACCTCCTCAGGACCGGATCGAGATAGGCGCCCTGTAGATCTTCCATCTTGATCCTTTTCACTCGTTCCGTGGATCGAACGTGCTTCACATCAGGACGCATTGGGGACTGTGTATGGTCGCTATGGGCCGCAAGACATGGAACGCGAGCCGATCGACCTGTTCGAAAGCACGCCCTCATTCCGTCCCAAGGCTCGAGCCTTCGCCGTGCTTCGTAAGTTACGACAAAACCCAAGGGCGGTCGTTTTCCGAGCCGAGCCCTAGGTTATCTCCTTATCGCAAGTGGATCGTATCGCTTTGAACCGTCGTGGCAACAGCATCAAAAGGTTTAGGAGGAATCGCCATTCGTCGCACCCAGTTCATTGAGGGTACTCTGAGAATGAGCGCTGCTTTGGCCGGGGCGAGACGATCTACGAGTCCTGACCGGCCTAACTGTTTACGATTGAGAACTTTGCCTCCTTCGTGCGCTATGTCCGAGCGGTCGGGCAGAGCGGCGGCGGGACCGCAATCTCGAGGATATCCAATGCCAGCCTGACGTCATCTTCGGCGTCTTTCGGCAAGGGCAAGACCGGACGCGGCGGCTGGAGGTGTGCCAGATCCAGGAAGCCAGCAATGGCGAACATGACGCGGAAGCTGCCGTAGCGCTTGAACAAGGTCCAGAGCGGTTCGAAGGCCTTGTTCAAACGCGCGGTCTCGACAATGTCGCCGGCCCGCGCAGCACGCGTCAGCGCAAGCGCCGGGCCCGGCAGCAGGCCTGCCGCGACGCTGTACCAGGTGTCACATCCGGCAAGCAAGGCATCGGCCGCCCCCCAATCGCCGCTATATCCAATCGTGAACCTGTCAGGGGTGATCTGTCGCAGGCGGGCGAGTTCCCCCGCGTAATCGCCACCTGCCGCCAGAGGCATTTTCACGGCGACGATGTTGGACACCGCCGACAGCCGGGCGATCAGCGCATCGCTGAACGTGAAGCGCGTGGTGCTGGGATTGTTGTAGATGCATAAAGGCAATTCCCCCGCCTCGGCCACGGCGACGAAGTGCTGAAAGACTTCGTCCTCGTTGAGGGGAACGTATGACATCGGCGCCAGGAGCAGGCCGTCGGCGCCGGCGGCTTTGGCGTCGCGCGCCAAAGCCTGAGCTTCGTCGGTGCGCAACGCTCCTACACCCACCACAAGGGGAGTCTTGCCGCCAATACATTCAACGGCAACCGCGACGGTACGCTTGCGCTCTTCCTTGGTGAGGTATGCATAGCCACCCGTGCTGCCGAGCAGCCCGATGGAATCTGCTCCCGCGTGATGGATACGCTCGAGAAAACGGGCCAGCACCTCGGCGTCGACGCGCCCTTCGTCATCGGTCGGGGTCAGGGGGAACGCAGACAGGCCATTGAACAAAGTCATGATCCAACCTTTTCAAACTAAATACGGGAGAGCAGCATGCGCAGCCCCGCGAACGCAAAGAACAGCGACAGCAGGCTTTCGATCCAACGGCGGCAGCGGCGGTACAGTGCCACCATCGGCGCTGTGGAGAAGACAATGGCGTAGCCACAGAAGATCGCGACGCTCAAGACGGCGCAGCCACCCAATATAGCGGCGATGCTTTCCCACGAAGAACTCGGGCCGATGCCCAACGTGACCAGCGCGATCCATGCCAGCACGGATTTCGGGTTCGCCAGATGCATCAAAAGGCCCCGCCGGTAGAGCGCGGCCCGAGAAAGAGCAGCTTCATCCGCCGAGACGCGCGCCGCCAGCTTCTCGTTCGACATCAGCGCCGAACGTCCCGCCTTGAAGGCGAGGAACAGCAGATACAAGCCCCCGAAAATCTGGAGAGCGATCAGAGCCTCGGCGTATCTGGCCAACAAGGCGGAGATACCCGTTGAGGCCATCAGACCCCAGAAGATAGAGCCGCTGACAACGCCGGAGGCAAGCATGAGAGCAGCGCCTCTGCCGCGCGCCATCGCCACGCCCATGATGCGCATGTTGCTCGGGCCGGGGCTACCAGCGGCGATGACATATGCTGCATAGACTATGAGCAACTGATGCAGGTCGGAATCCATTCCTTGAAGCCCTTTGAACCTTATCAAGCATCGAAAGATGCAATCTCTACCGAAAAGTTATTCGGCGATGTGGATCGCCCGGCTGACGATCATGCTGCCCGGCATCAGCGCCTTCAGGCCCTCGACCAGGGCGTCGGTTGCTTCAGCCAGCGCTACGTCCGGCATGGTTTCCAAGGCCTCCAGTACGAACCACATCCGGCCCGTTGCGGCCGCCAGGCGAGTGCGAGTTCCTTGTCGCCAATTCCAGCGTCTGCAAGTGACGCCGACGTCGTCGCGCCAGATGGCCTCGCCCAATAGAGGAGGATCGTTGACTTCCTCCCCGTTCATGACGGTGTCGAACGTTTCCGTCCCGTCCGCGATCGTCAGAAACGGTCGCCCCACATAGGCGTCATGGTTCTCTCCGCCGACCGGGATCGCGTATTTCAAGCTGATGGCGTTGTAGAGATCGACGATGGGGTTGATCGGCGGAATGGCGCCGTCCTTCAGAACCCGCTTTCTAAGGGCCTGGGCTGAGCAGGGCGTGCGGTTCGGCTTCGCGCCAAAGCGGACGTAGGCGTCGGACCAACTTGCTAGATGCGATTCTGCCCAAGCCGGTTCGCCGGCCAAAACACAAGCACAGGCTTCCGCCAGCAATGAAGGATCCAGGATTCCTTCTCCGGCCGAAGTGGCGTCGACGTGGACGCTCACTGCTCTGAAACCCGGTGCAATACTGCGAATTCGACCGTCGATGACGGGTGTCTCAAACATCCAGGCGACTCCATCAGCTCGAAGCAGACGCGATCCAGACGCATCGGACCGGTGACGATTGTCTTGACTGCGAGCGACCTATTGCAGTTCATTGGTACAAACTAAACTGCCAGTTTTGGAGATTTTCATTGGTCCAGTACAGGCAAGGGTCTCCCAGGACCGGAGCGACGCGCCGTATCTATCATTCCCTGCTCAACCAGATCGAGGCTGGCGTCTATGGTGTCGGCGAGGCTCTGCCTTCAAGTCGCTTGCTTGCGGAAGAACTGGGTGTTTCGAGGACGACGGTGACCGCCGCATTCGATCAGCTTGTTTCGGAGGGGTATGTCCGGGTACAGCAGGGACGGAAAGCGTGTGTCGCTTCAGCAGGGCGGCTGAGCCAGGTTGCTCCGCCCGACCGTTCGGCGATCCCCGCTCGCCGGCTTTCCGCCTATGCAACTCGTGCGATGGCTCTGCCGCCGAACAGCATCGCCGGGAGGCCGTCGCTGAAATTCGATTTCCGCTACGGCGATATTGCGGCAGAGGATTTTCCCAAGGCCCCCTGGCGAAAAGCGCTGAATACCGCCTTCCTCAGGCATCGCGACAGATTGGGATACGATGATCCAGCAGGAAGCCGATCCTTGCGGGAGGCGTTGCAGGGCTATGTCTGGCGGTCAAGGGGCATCAGCTGCGATCTCGGCCAGATCATCGTCGTCAACGGATCGCAGCAGGCGCTGGACCTATGCGCTCGGGTTCTTGTCAATCCCGGCGACCGTGTCGTGGTCGAAGACCCGTGCTATGCCATGGCCAAGAACGTGATGCATGCCGTCGGAGCAAACATCGTTGCCGTACCTTGTGGCGCTCATGGCATAGACACCACGAAGCTTCCCGAGGTTGGCGACATCGCAGTGGCATATGTGACGCCTAGCCACCAGTTTCCCCTGGGAGGAGTCTTACCTGCTGCGCATCGCCAAGCCTTGATGGAGTGGTCCATGTCGGCGAACGCCTATGTCATCGAGGACGACTACGACAGCGAGTATCGGTACGATGTCAGCCCCATTCCGCCCCTTTATCTCTCTGGGCAAGGCCGCGTCATCTATGTCGGAACGGTCTCAAAGACCCTGTCGCCGACGCTCAGGCTCGGATACGTCATAGTTCCGCATCCACTCGTCGAGGCCTTTATCGAATGCAAGCGGATTGCCGACCGGCACACATCCACGTTCGAGCAGGAAGCTCTCGCCGCGCTTATCGAGACCGGTACCTACGAGCGGCATGTCCGCAAAATGAGGAGGCTTAACGCTGAGCGGCGCGCCGTATTCTTGGCGTCGATGACGAGCGCTTTTGTGGACGACATCGAGATCGTCGGCACGACTGCGGGACTTCACGTCGTCGTGTGGTTCAACACTATTTCCTGCCGACAAGAGGCGCGTTTCGCGGATATCGCTCGAAGCCACGACATTGGAATCTATCCCATCGCTCGCCTGTTCTCATCGCCGACCGATGAGCGGGCCGGATATATCTTTGGTTATGCCTCCATGTCTGTCGATCAACTCGCCAAAGGAGTGGAAAAGTTGCACCGCGCATATTGTCCATGGAGGCGGCAAGGCAGCTGAAGCTTCAAGCGCGTGACGACGTCGTCGGCAAGCTGCAGATCATTCTCGCCGCGCCGGACATAGACGTCGACGTGTTCAGGTCCCATTTGCGTGACATCGGCACGCTGCGGAACCCGATTACATTGCTCGTGTCAAAGACCGACCGAGCTCTGGAAGTGTCCAGCTTCCTTGGTGGCGAACGTCCACGCGTCGGCCGCATTGATATCGATGATCCTTGGTTCGCAGTGAAATAAAGGCCGCTCATGTCAGCGTCATCGACGTATCGTCCCTCAGTTCATCCGACGGCCTTGGTCACGATCGCTATGCCGCGCTTGCCCGATTTGGTGGCGAGCTTGTCAAGGCGGAAGCCCATGCGCGAAGCAGCGGAAATGTTGGCCTACTGGTCTTCGATGCGGCAGGCGCGGTTGCCGCAAGTCCTTTCAGACTTGCCGGGGAAATTGCCGGGCACTGACTGTTGGGAAGGCTCCGATGCGAAGGTGCTGGCCGTCTGGACGTAGCCACGCCCTGGGCGGGCGTGGCGGATGTTCCAGGCCCGGAGGAGGAGACGATCCGCTTTCGCCTGATGAAGCCGTTATCGCTGCATGCCCCAGCGGCGTACGGTGACGTTTTCAATGATGCGGAAGACGATCCCTTCGACCAAAAGGCCGATGATGATCACCATGGCGAGGCCGGCGAAGACCTTGTCGGTGAAGAGTTCGTTTCGATTGCGGAAAATGAACCAGCCGCGGTTCCAAGCTTGCGGCATTCGTCATCGATTTCTCCTAACCTCTCAGAACTCCGAGGCTAATGACGACTCATTCGATAGAGAAGGAAGATTATTCTCTTCTCTTCGCCGTTCGGCCACAGGATGTTCATCCCCCAGAGCATAAAGCGAACGGCATTTCCGGCGTTGCTCGTAGAACGCCGGCGCGGGACGCTGGTCAGTATTCCCGCAGCCACCGGACGAGCTTGCGAGGCGGCAGCCGGACTCGCCGCGGCGGAAAACGATTTTCCGCTTTTGTCGCTACAATCAGAAATATCGACCTTCATTATCTACTAAATCAATAGACAAATAGCGGTACGTTTAGTGATGATCCGTGGGGTCCCCGATGTACGCTCTGAGCCTTCTCGACAAAAGTCCCGTTCCGGCCGGAGAAAGCGCCGTTTCGGCGCTCTCCAACACAGTGAACCTGGCGAAAAGGGCAGAGGAGCTTGGCTATCGCCGCTTCTGGGTTGCGGAACACCACGGCGGTGCGGAGCTCGCCAGTTCAGCGCCGGAAGTGCTGGTTTCGTGGATTCTCGCCCACACGTCCCGCATCCGGGTTGGCTCGGGCGGGGTAATGCTGCAGCATTACAGTCCCTACAAGGTGGCTGAGGTCTTCAACGTCCTGTCGTCTCTGGCGCCGGGACGCGTCGATCTCGGCATTGGCAAGACACCGGGCGGGTTGCCAAGGGCGACGGCCGCTCTCCAGGCCTATCGCGCCGCCAAACCTGATTTCGAGGCCCAACTGTCGGAGCTCACGGCGTTTCTCGACAACGCCGTCGCCGGAGAGCCTGACGAGGCTTTGGCTTTTTCGGGGCCGAAACCGCCGGTAACCGCCGACCGTTTCGTTCTGGGCGCGAGCCCCGACAGCGCGCGGCTTGCCGCCGCGCACGGATGGAATTTCGTCTTTGCGGGACATCTCAACGGAGATCCGGAAAACCTGCGGCTCAGCCTCGATACTTTTCGGAAGGAGAGCGGCGGCAGGCCGGCCATTCTGGCGCTTGCGGCTTACGCGTCGGAAAATGCGGCGCACGCCGCGGCACAGATATCTGAATTGAAAGTCTTCAAGGTGTTTCTCGACAACGGCCAGTCCGTGAGCCTCGGGCGCCGGGAACAGGCGGAGGAATTCGCCAGGCAGGCCGGCGCCAAGGAATACCGCATCGAGGAGCGCAAGCCGAGCGTGCTGTACGGGATGCCGGAAAACATCCATGAGGAACTGTCGCGCCTGTCGAGCCTGCACGGCATCGAGGAATTCATTCTGGAGCCGCCGGCCGTCAGCACCGATGAGAGGCTGGCCTCGGTCGAGCTTCTGGCCCGCAAGCCACTTTCCGCGGCCGCATGATTTTCCCCAAGGAGGGTTACAAGATGAGCAAGAAAATCCGTTTTGGCATCATGCTTCAGGGCGCGGGCGGGCACATGAATTCCTGGCGCCATCCGAAGAGCCCCGTCGACGCCAGCGTCAACCTCGATTTCTTCAAGACGACGGCTTTGAAGGCCGAAGCGGCAGGCATTGCCTTCGCTTTCGTGGCCGACGGCCTCTACATCAACGAAAAGTCGATCCCGCACTTCCTCAACCGGTTCGAGCCGCTGACGATCCTCTCGGCGCTTGCGACCGTCACATCGAAGATCGGCCTTGCCGGCACTGTATCGACCTCCTACAGCGATCCCTTCACGGTCGCTCGCCAGTTTGCCTCGCTCGATCTCTTGAGCGGTGGCCGCGCCGGCTGGAACGCGGTCACCACGCCGCTCGAAGGCACCGCGAAGAACTACAGCCGCGCGCATCCTGAACATGCGCTACGGTATGAGATGGCGCAGGAATATCTGGAGATCGTCAAGGGTCTCTGGGACAGCTGGGACGACGATGCCTTCGTGCGCGACCGGGATAGCGGGAAATTTTTTGACCGCGACAAACTGCACCGGCTGGACCACAAGGGCCGCTTTTTCCAGGTGGAAGGTCCGCTCAACATCCAGCGCTCGGCGCAGGGCCAGCCGGTCATCTTCCAGGCGGGTTCCTCCGATGCCGGGATCGGGCTTGCGGGCAAGCACGCGGACGCGGTCTTCACCAACGCGGTCTCCCTCGAAGACAATCAGACATTCGCGCGGCGAGTAAAGCAGGCGGCGGTGGCGCAGGGGCGCTCCGCGGATGACGTGAAGATTTTCCCGGGCATCGGCCCGGTCGTCGGTGAAACACAGGCGGAGGCGGAAGAGAAGTATCAGATCATCCGCAACCTCATTTCGATCGACGATGCGCTTGCCTATCTCGGCCGCTTCTTCGACCACCACGATTTCAGCGCCTATCCGCTGGACGAGCCGTTCCCCGAACTGGGCGACATCGGCAAGAACAGCTTCCGCTCGACCACGGATCGCATCAAGCGCGTCGCCAGGGAGAAGGGCCAGACGCTGCGTGAGGCGGCACTCGAGGCGGCAACCCCGCGCGAAGGTTTTGTCGGCACTGCGGAAGCCATCGCCGGCAAGATCATTGACTGGGTCGAAAACGATGCGGCGGACGGTTTCATTCTTGGCTTCCCTGTCATCGCGGAAGGGCTTGATGACTTCATCCGGCTGGTTATCCCGATCCTTCAGGAGCGCGGTTATTTCGATCCGCATCTCGAAGGCCGGACACTCCGCGATCATCTCGGGCTGCCACGGCGCGAGAGCGTCTACACAGCCGGACAGCAGTCGGTGGCAAAGGCCCGCGCCTGAGTCTCTGAAAGGGTAAATGGCCGTGCAGATCGCGCGGCTCCAACCTTCGGAAAGCAAAAACGATGAATATCCATATTGACGGCGCGCGTCATCGCGACGACGCCGAACGGGCGATCCTTGCCTTGATCGACGAGTTCGTCGCCATCAGGCGTGACCTGCATCAATATCCGGAACTTTCCTTCCAGGAGCGGCGGACGTCCGGGCTCATAGCCAAATACCTTCTCTCCTATGGCTACGAGGTGACGGAGGGTGTCGGCGGCTACGGGGTCGTCGCGACGCTCAAACGGGGGCAGGGCGACAGGCGCATCGGCATCCGCGCGGATATCGATGCGCTGCCCATCACCGAGGCGACGGATCTTACCTATGCCAGTCATAATCCCGGGGTGATGCATGCCTGCGGGCATGACGGCCACACAACGATCCTGCTCACCGCCGCCCGCTATCTCGCCGAGCACGGCGTGTTCTCTGGTACGCTGACGCTGATTTTCCAGCCGGCGGAAGAAGTCGGTGCCGGTGCCCGCAAGATGATCGAAGACCGGCTGTTCGAGCGGTTTCCCGTCGATGCGATCTTCGGTCTGCACAACTGGCCGGGCGTCGCGTCTGGGCAGTTCGGCTTCGTCGAGGGACCGGCGATGGCGTCAGTGGACCAGGCGCTGATCCGCGTCGTCGGACGGGGCGGGCACGGGGCGGCACCGCATGAGGCTGTCGATCCGGTGCTCGCCTCGGCCTCCTTCATCACCGCATTGCAGAGCATCGTCGCCCGAAATGTCGATCCCCTGGAAATGGCCGTCCTGACGGTGGGGTCGATCCATGGCGGTTCCGCCTCCAACGTCATCCCGGAAAGCGTCGAGCTGAAGCTGACGGCACGCGCGTATTCGGAAGCCGTCCGCGACAGACTGGAGGAGCGCGTGCCGGCTCTGGCGCGCGCGCAGGCGGAAAGTTTTGGGGCGCACGCCGAAGTAAACTACCGACGCGGTTTCCCGGCGGTGGTCAACCATGTGGACGAGACGCGTTTCGCGCGCCGTGTTGCCGAACAAATCTTCCCGGCGGAACAGGTCGCCCGGGACTTCCGGCCGCGCACGGCGAGCGAGGATTTCGCCTACATGCTGCAGGAGCGGCCGGGATCCTATCTTTTCGTCGGCAACGGCGACAGCACCCCTCTCCACAGCCCCCAATACAATTTTAACGACGAGATCATCGCCCCCGCAGCGCGGCTCTGGGTGCATCTCGCTGAAACTTTCCTGTCCTGATCAGCCAAAGGAGCGCACCGTGAGCGAACGTTTCCTCTACACCACCCCGCTTGATCCGCTGGCGAAGCCGCTGATCGACGAACTGACCTTCGAATATGACAGCCGCTACGGCGCGTTCTACGACGCCGAAGGCGCGACGAAGGAGATGAACCGTTATGCGCCGGACGCTTTCGCTCCGCCGCATGGCAATTTCCTCCTGCTTTTGCGCGATGGCGAGGCGATCGCTGGCGGCGCTTTCATCAAGCATGCGGATGAAGGAACGGTCGAGTTCAAACGCGTCTGGACCCATTCGGCACATCGCCGACAGGGACTTGCCCGCAAGGTTCTGGTCGAGTTGGAAGAGCAGGCGGTGCGGCAGGGATATTCCCGCGTCTACCTGACGACAGGTTTCCGCCAGCCGGAAGCCGTCGGCCTGTACCTCACGAACGGTTACTCCGCGCTTTTCGACACGACGGCGGACCCGGAGACCATCCGCAAGCTGCCGTTCGAGAAATCGCTTGGTTTCGGCACATATGCGGCCCGCAGGACGATCGTGGCGGCGACGCTGCACGGCGCGGCTTGAGGGACGGCCATGACGATCACCACCGAGTTCAATGATATCCAGACGGCTCCTCGAAGACCCACAGCGGTCAAGGGGGATTATTCCCACTATCGTATCGTCCCCGCGCGATATCCGGCGCGGGCCGCCGGCACCGTTTTCGCTCTGCTGGTCATCGTCGCGACCCTGCACTCGGTTCTCGGCAATCCGCGTTGGGGATGGGATGTCTTCGCAGAATGGTTTTTTGCCGAGCCCGTATTGGTGGGGCTCGGTCGCACCCTGCTTCTGACCGTCCTCGGGGCGCTGTTCGGGTTCATCCTCGGCACAGGCCTTGCGCTGGCGCGCGTTTCCCGCTCGCCGCTGCTGGTGGGGGTTTCCTGGACCTATATCTGGATCTTTCGCTCGATCCCGCTGATCGTGCTGCTGCTGGTTCTCAACAATCTCGGCTATCTCTACGAAACGATCACGGTCGGCGTGCCCTATACCGGGATCAACTTCTTCAGCTGGAATACCACCCAGCTCATTACCCCGTTTGCCGCGGCGGTTCTCGGCCTGACACTCAACCAGGCGGCCTTTGCCTCCGAGATCATCCGCGGCGGCATCCTCTCCGTCGATCAGGGTCAGCTCGAAGCGGCCTCGGCACTTGGCCTGCCACGTTCCCGTCAGGCATCCAGGATCATCCTGCCGCAGGCGATGCGCTCTATTCTGCCGACCGCCTTCAACGACATCATCGGTCTCGCGAAGGGGACGTCGCAGGTCTACATCCTGGCGCTGCCGGAACTGTTCTACACGATCCAGATCATCTATCGCCGCAATCTCGAAGTCATCCCCCTCCTGATGGTGGCGACGGTTTGGTATCTCGTCATCCTGACGGTGCTCTCGATCATCCAGCACCATATCGAACGGCATTATGCGCGTGGCGCGCTGCGCAATCCGCCGCCATCGATCTTCTCCAGTCTCTATCGCCGCTTCATGCCTCAGGTGGCTGCAGCACCGCAGGCGGCGGAAACCGCGGTGAAGGCCGTTCAGCGTCGCACCGAAGCCGCACCGCTCAGAAGCAGAGGCGGCGAGGTGACGATCCATGGCGTTTCGAAAAGTTTCGGCCAGCTGAAAGTGCTCGACGGGGTGACCCTCTCAGTCCCGGCTGGCAGCGTCACCACCATTCTCGGCCAGTCCGGCTCAGGAAAGTCGACCCTGCTGCGGTCGATCAACCATCTGGAGCGGGTCGATGACGGTTTCATCGCCATCGACGGCGAGCTGATCGGCTACCGGCAGGATGGGGAGACACTCTACGAACTCAAGGAGAAGGACATCCTGAAGCGTCGTGTCGAAGTTGGCATGGTGTTCCAGAACTTCAACCTCTTCCCGCATCTGACAGTGCTCGAAAACGTCATCGAGGCACCTGTCACCGTGCGCCGTATCGCTCGGGAGCAGGCGGAAACCGAGGCGCTCGATCTTCTCGCCCGGGTCGGCCTTTCCGACAAGGCCAATGCCTATCCCCGCCAGCTTTCCGGCGGCCAGCAGCAGCGGGTCGCGATCGCCCGGGCGCTGGCGCTCAAGCCGAAGGTTCTGCTCTTCGACGAGCCGACGTCAGCGCTCGACCCGGAACTGGTGGGGGAAGTCCTCGATGTCATCAAGGAACTTGCCCGCTCCGGCACGACGCTGATCATCGTCACCCATGAAATCGGCTTTGCCCGTGAAGTCTCCAACCTTGTCGTCTTCATGGAACAGGGGCGGATCCTGGAGACGGGCACGCCGGACAAGGTCTTCAGCCATCCGGAGCATCCGCGCACCGCCGAGTTTCTCGCCAAAGTTCTCTGAACAATCAAAAGATTACAAGGAAACATCCTGCATGTCGTACAAATCGAAAATTCTGGGTCTCGCGGTCGGCGGTCTTCTCTCGCTCTCCGGCCTTCTCAGCACTCTTGCCCAGGCGCAGGAAGCCGATCTTTCGCCCGAACAGAAGGGGAGGGTGCGAGCGGAGAAGGTCGAGGCCGCGATCAAGCTCATCCCTGCCGGCTACAAGTTCGTCACGCCCGGCAAGCTTACGGTCGCTTCCGTTCCCGGCCGCCTACCTTTCGCCGCTTACGCCACCGACAACAAGACGCCGGTCGGCAGCGAGCCGGACATCGCACAACTGGTGGCCGATGGCCTCGGCCTGCAGCTGGAACTGATACCGATCGCCTGGGCCGACTGGCCGCTCGGCGTGGTCTCGGGCCGGTTCGATGCGGCGATCCACAACATCACGGTGACCGAGGAGCGCAAGGAGAAGTTCGATTTCTCGACTTACCGCAACGACCTCCTCGGCTTTTACGTGCCGCTGAACAGCAAGGTGGCGAGCATCGCCAAGCCAGAGGATGTCGCAGGCCTCAGGGTCATCGTCTCGTCCGGCACCAACCAGGAACAGATCCTGCTGCGCTGGATAGAGGCGAACAAGGCCAAGGGGCTCCCTGCCAGTGAGGTTCAGTATTATGACGACGAAGCGGTGCTGGCCGTGGCGCTGCAGTCGGGTCGCGCCGATGCCTATCTCGGTCCGAATGCGACATCAGCCTTCAAGGCGGCCAAGGAGAAGACCACGAAATTCGTCGGCGGCTTTTCCGGCGGCTGGCCGGAGACCGCCGAGATTGCCGTCGCCACGAAGAAGGGCTCAGGGATTGCGGATGCAGTCACCGTTGCGCTCAACGAGCAGATCAAGAACGGCAGCTACGCCAAGGTGCTCTCCCGCTGGAACCTCTCCGCCGAGGCGGTGAAGGAGGCGCGCACCAATCCTCCTGGTCTCCCTAGGAAGTGACCCGTTTGGCGCGGTCTCTCCCTCTCGGCCGCGCCCTTTTTTTCAACCCACGGAAGCCCATCATGACCTTCTTCAGAAAAACCGCAGGCCTTCTGGCCGCAAGCCTGATGGCCTCCGCCATCAACTTCACCGCTGCTGCCACGGACATATTCGACCTGTCTCCAGACCAGTCGGGTCGCGTGCGCGCCGAGAAGGATCCAGCGGCAATCGCTGCCATTCCCCCGGGATTCAAGTTCGTGACGTCCGGGAAATTCACGGTCGCCGTGTCGCCGGGCGGACCGCCGCTCGCGACATATGCGACAGATGCCAAGACCGTGGTCGGCGCCGATCCAGACTATGCGCTGGCGATTGCCGACAGCCTAGGCCTCGAACTGGAACTGGTGCCGGTTGCCTGGCCCGATTGGCCGCTCGGGCTCGTGTCCGGCAAATACGATGCCGTCATCTCCAATGTCGGCGTTACAGAGCAGCGCAAGGAGAAGTTCGACTTCTCCACCTACCGCCAGGGCCTGCACGGGTTCTTCGTCAAGGCCGATAGCAGCATCAAGGAGATCAAGCAGCCGAAGGATGCGGCGGGTCTCCGCATAACGGTCGGTGCCAGCACCAATCAGGAGCGCATTCTCTTGAAGTGGAGCGATGAGAACGTCAAGGCGGGGCTGAAGCCGATCGAGCTCGTCTATCATGACGACGACGCGGCCCGGCTGGTTGCGCTGCGCTCCGGCCGGGTGGATGTCATCGTCCAGCCGCATGCCCAGCTCGTCTACATCGCCGCCCGCGACAAGAACATCAAGCGCGTCGGCACGCTTTCGGCGGGCTGGCCGGAACGCTCCGACGTCGCGATCACCACCCGCAAGGGATCCGGCCTGGCGGATGCGCTGACGCTTGCCACCAATGACCTGATCAGGAACGGGACTTACGCCAAAGTGCTCGCCCGCTGGCAACTTTCCGAAGAAGCCCTGCCGGAATCCCGCACCAATCCGCCCGGCCTGCCGAAGAGCTGATAGCTCCACTTGCGGGACCGCGGCGATGGCTGCGGTTTTGCCCTTCTCCTCATGACACCCACGAAACCATGACAGCATCCTCGCTCAATATAGGCCATATCGGTTTTCTCACGCCCGGCAATTATCCCGACGACGACCCCGCCGCCGGGCTTGAAGCCTCGCTCAAGCTCTTCGAAGCGGGGGAGGCGCTAGGCTACGACAGCGCCTGGGTGCGCCAGCGGCATCTGGAACACGGCGTTTCTTCCGCGGCGGTATTCCTTGCTGCCGCCAGCCAGCGCACGAGACGGATAGAGCTCGGGTCGGCCGTCATCCAACTCGGTTATGAAAGCCCGTTCCGGCTTGCCGAGGACATATCCATGGCGGATGCATTGTCCGGCGGACGCCTGAATATCGGCGTCAGCGCCGGACCGCCGCTGCATGCCGAACTCGTGGCGCCGCTCGTCTTCGACGGCGACTGGCAGAGCTTCGATTTCTCCCATGCACGGGTCGAACGCCTGCTCGCCAATCTCGAAGGCAGTTACCTCGGCAACGGCGAAACCTATGTGATCTCGCCCGGCAGCCGCCAGCAGGCTCGCCTTCAGCCCTTTGCGAAAGGACTGCGCGACCGCGTCTGGTATGGCGGCGGATCGCTTCGGTCATCAGAATGGGCAGGAAAGACAGGCCTTAACCTGATGATCGGCAGCCTGACCTCCGGCGATGTGTCCGACGACTTTTTCGAGACCCAGGCAAGGCAGCTGGCCGCCTACCGAGCCGCTCTGCCTTTCGGCCGCAATCCGCGTGTCGCTGCGGGGCGGGTCATCGTGCCGACCGACAGTGCCGATCACCGGACCAGGGAAAAATACCGTGAATATGCCGCCAGCCGGCATGAGCGGACGCTTTCTCCGCAGGGGCCGCGACGCACCCTGTTCAGCCGTGATCTTGTCGGCAGTTCCGACGAGATCATCGAAAGGCTGCATGCCGACGGCGTCCTGCCGCAGGTCGGCGAACTTCGCCTGGAGCTCCCCTACGAATTCGCGCTGGAGGAATACGTCCAGATCATCACTGATTTCGCCCGAAAAATAGCGCCTGCGCTGGGTTGGAGGCCGGTACACGGAGCTCCATTGGATGCGCTGCATCGATCGAAAGCACTTGTATGACCCAAGATCGCAAGCCAGCAGGCGAACCGTCTTCCAGAAAGTCGGTCGTCTCACCGTCGAAGCGAAATCGGCGGGATTTCCTAAATCCCTGACCCGTCGAACTGCTGAGTGTCGCGGCCCTCCCACGGTGAGGGCATCGAAAGGCGATTGAGGCTGGCCGAGGGCATCGGCATCCAACACTTCAATTCCGGCTCGGCATATTCGATGATGTGGCCGGGCGAGGAATCAGAGGCGCGCCAACCTTCTCCACCGAACTGATCGCCATTCGACCAGTACGCGAGGTCAACTTCTGCCGGTCCCTGTTCGGACGGCCGGATGGTGACCAAGATCCGACTACCGTCCTTCGGTGCGCTTGCCATATGGCGCCAGCGATCTGTCTCGTCCATCGTTTTTCCTCCTGCCTTGCTGCAAGTTGAACTGTCGCCTCGCCATCGAAAACGGTCAACTCAAAGTTTGCAGAACCAGCCTCAGTCGGTCGATGACAATGGTCACGTTTACCCCATCCGCTCGGAGGCATAGGAACCCGGGCTTGCCGGGAAGACGACGGTGCGATGTCCGTTGATGAAGGTGCGGTGATGGATATGGGCGTGGATGGCGCGCGCCAGCACCTGGCTTTCGACGTCGCGGCCGAGAGAGACATAGTCTTCCGGTGACTGCGCATGGGTGACGCGCACCGTGTCCTGTTCGATGATCGGACCTTCGTCGAGATCGGCGGTGACGTAATGGGCCGTGGCGCCGATCAGCTTCACGCCTCGTTCGAATGCTTGCTTGTAGGGATTGGCGCCCTTGAACGACGGCAGGAAGGAATGGTGGATGTTGATGATCCGGCCGGACATCTTCTGGCACATCTGGTCGGACAGGATCTGCATGTAGCGGGCAAGCACGATGAGTTCGGTGCCGGTCTGCCTGACGAGGTCCATGATGCGCGCTTCGGCCTCAGGCTTGTTGGCCTCGGTCACTGGAATATGATGGAAGGGGATGTCGTGATTGACCACGACCTTCTGGTAGTCGAAGTGGTTGGAGACGACGCCGACGATCTCGACCGGGAGTGCGCCGATCTTCCAGCGGTAGAGCAGGTCGTTCAGGCAGTGGCCGAAGCGGGATACCATCAGCAGGGCCTTCTCCCGCTTGGCGGCATCATGCAGGCTCCAGTTCATGCCGAAACGCTCGGCGATAGCGGGGAAGCCCTGTGCGAGCGTCGCTTCATCGGCCTCTTCCTCGGAGATGAAGGAGACGCGCATGAAGAACCGACAGGTGCCGAGGTCATCGAACTGGGATGAATCCACGATGTTGCAGCCCTGATCGGCGAGATAGCCGGAGACTGCAGCGACGATGCCGCGGGTCGACTGACAGGAAATGGTCAAAACATAGGTCTTCATGGTCATCTCGTGAATGGCCTGTGACGGCGTCATCTCAATTGTAAGACGGGTGCATAGGGGGAGGCGGTGCAGGTCGCTCGCAACCAGCACCGCCTCGGCGCCTGGGGAGGTTATTCAGGCGCGGGATCTCTTGCGTTGGCGGTGCACGTCGATGACGACCGCCGCGACGATGATCGCGCCCTTGACGATCTCCTGGTAATAGGCGCCGACCTTGAGGAAGGTGAAGCCGGAGGTCACCACGCCGAGAATAATCGTACCGATTACCGTCCCGGTGATCCGGCCGACGCCGCCGGAGAGCGAAGCGCCGCCGATGACGGCCGCCGCGATGGCGTCGAGTTCGAAGGAGACGCCCATGTTCGGCTGGCCGGACTGGGCGCGGGCAGCGAGCATGACGCCGGCGAGGCCGGATAGAAGGCCGGCGACCGCATAGACCTTGATCAGGTGCTTGCCGATATCGATCCCCGAGACGCGTGCAGCCTGGCTGTTGGCGCCGATGGCATAGGTGAACTTGCCGTAGCGGGTATAGGACAATGCGACGTGGAAGATGATTGCCACGACGAAGAAGACGATGACCGTTCGCGGGACGGGAAAGCCCCAGAGACTGAAGCTTTGGCCGAGCCAGGCGAAGTTTTCGTTGAGCAAAGCAACTGGCTGGCCTTCGGTATACCATTTGGCCAGGCCGCGGACTGAAACCATCATGCCAAGAGTGGCAATGAAGGGCGGAATGCCTGTCTTGGCGATGAGAAGGCCGTTCAGATAACCCAGGAATGCGCCGAGCAGCACGCCGACCAGAAGCGGCCAGAACGGGCTTGAATCAATGAACCAGTCCAGGCCGAAAGCGGCGTATTCCGGTTGCAGGAAAACGGCACGAGCATTCAGCGAAGTCTGGGCGAAGCTCGCAGCCACCATGGCGATAAACCCGACCATGGAGCCGGACGAGAGATCGACCCCGCCGGTGATGATGACCTGCGTCACGCCGACGGCGATGATCCCCGTGACGGCGACCTGCAGGACGATGATGGATAGGCGCTGCTTGTTCGCCAGAAAGCTTTCGCCCACGACGTACCAGCCGATCACTTCGAAGATAAGGGCGATCCCGATCAGGACAGCGAGGATCGAGAATTCCGGCGGAAGTCGCCGAATTTTCTTCAAGCCGGTCTTGGAGGTCTCCCCCAGTTCGTTGATGGCATCAGACATGATATCCTCCCGGCTGTGCCGTCAGCGCGACGCCAGCTCCATTATCTTGACTTGATCGGCTTCGGCCCTGTCCAGGATGCCTGTGACCCGCCCCTCATGCAGCACGACGATGCGATCGCTCATGCCCAGCACCTCCGGCATCTCCGACGAGATCATGATGATCGCCACACCTTGGCCCGCGAGCTGCGAGATCAGCCGGTGGATCTCGGCCTTGGCGCCGACATCTATGCCGCGGGTGGGTTCGTCGAGGATCAGGATCTTCGGATTGGTCATCAGCCAGCGACAGATCAGCACCTTCTGCTGGTTGCCACCCGACAGGTTGATGATCGGCTCCCGCATGTCGGGCGTGCGGACCCTGAGGCGGTTGGCCATGTCGGTGGCCGCCTTCCGCAGCTTCTCCTGCTGTACGAAACCGAGCTGCACATAGCGCTGTTGCAGCACCGCCATCTGCGCGTTTTCCTGGATGTCGAGCAGCAGGAAACAGCCGGTCTCCTTTCGATCCTCCGTCAGAAACGCCATGCCGTGCGCCATGGCGACGGACGGCGAGGAGACCGTCAATTGCTTGCCGAAGAGCTCGATCGTCCCGGAACTTGCGGGCGTCACGCCGAAGATCGTCTCCGCGACGTTGGACCGGCCCGAGCCGACGAGGCCGGCAAAGCCGAGAATCTCGCCGGCGCGGAGATCGAAGGACACGTCGCGGAAGACGCCGTTCAGCGTCAGCCCTTTTACCGACAGCACGACGTCGCCGATCTGCGCCGGTTCTTTTGGGAACATCTGGGTGATCTCGCGCCCGACCATCATGCGGATGATGTCTTCGCGGGTCACCTCCGAGGAATTGCAGGTTGCAACGTACTTGCCGTCACGAAAGACGGAGACCTCGTCAGCGATCTCGAAGAGCTCGTTCATCTTGTGGGTGATGTAGATGATGCCCTTTCCTTCCTCACGGAGGGAGCGGATGATCCGGAAGAGGTGGTTCACCTCCCTCTCGGTGAGGGCCGATGTCGGTTCGTCCATGATGAGGACATCGGAATCGAAGGATACGGCCTTGGCGATCTCGACCATCTGGCGGTTGGCCACGCTGAGCTTGCCGACCTTGATTTCCGGATCGATTTCGATCCCGAGGCGCTCAAACAGCGCGTCCGTTCGACGGTTCATTTCGGCGTGGTCCACGATACCGAAACGCCCGAGCGGTTCACGACCGATCCAGATGTTTTCCGATACGGTCATGGGCGCCATCAGGTTCAGTTCCTGATGGATCATCGCGATTCCGTTCTGAAGCGCGTCGAGCGGATTCTTGAGGCGGATATCGACGCCACGCAGTTTGAATGAGCCGCTGTCGGGCGTGTAGATGCCCGCGAGGATTTTCATCAGCGTCGACTTGCCGGCGCCGTTCTCGCCCATGAGGGCGTGCACCGTCCCGCGTTTCAGCTTCAGCTGCACGTTGTCCAGGGCAACGACACCTGGAAATTCCTTGCGCACGTCCTCGACTTCCAGAAGATATTTGCTGCCCGGGACAGCGCCGCTCCTGCGAACGGCCTCCATGGTCTGCGGACTGATGATGCGTTCAGCCGACATGGTGGTCCTCCTCCACGAGAGTGATCCGCTGCCTCGCAAGGCAGCGGATCGGCCCATCCTCGGTCAATTCTTCGTCGTGAACTTGGTCATGTTTTCAGGCGTCACGAGCTGGAACGGGATCCAGACCTTGGCGTCCACTTTCTCACCCTTGGCGAGCTTTATGGCCGCGGCGACCGCACCCGAGCCCTGGCCGAAGGCATCCTGGAACACGGATACATCCAGATTGCCCGCCTTCATGTAGGCAAGTGCTTCCTGTGTGGCATCGATGCCCGCAACGACCACGTCCTTCATATTCCAGCCGGCGGATTTCATGGCGTTGATCGCACCGATTGCCATGTCATCGTTGTTGGCGATGACAGCTACCGGCTTGTGACCGGCCGCGATCCAGTTGGTCATCAGGTCCTGCGCCTTGACCGGATCCCACACGGCGGTCTGCTGGTCGAGGATCTTGATGCCCTTGCAGTCCGGCGTCGCGATCACGTCGTGGATGTCCTTGGTGCGCTGGACGGCAGCCTGGTTGGCAAGATCGCCGACCATGACAAGGATATCGCCCTTGCCGCCCAGGATGCGACATACTTCCTTGGTCTGCAGCGTGCCGGACTGAACTTCGTCGGAGGCGACGAATGCCCCCTTGGGGCCAAGCTTGTCGACGTCTGCCGGCATCCGGTTGACGTAGACGATCGGGATGCCGGCATCGTTCGCCAGCTTCGTCATCGGCGCCGTTGCCGTGGTGTCGACGGCATTGACGATGATCGCATCGACCTTCGAGGCGATGAAGTTCTGGATCTGGGAAAGCTGCTTCTGAACGTCATCATCCGCGATTTCGATCTGTACCGGCTGCTTTGCATCGGCCGCAGACTTCTCGATACCCTTGCGCAGAACGGTCAGGAACGTGTCGGAATTGGCCATGGACACGCCAATATTGCCTGCATAGGCGCTCGATGCCATCAGAACGCCGAGCACGGCACCCGCTAAAAATTTCTTCATCTCTTCCTCCTCTGAAACGGTGCCCGGCGAACACCTCAAAAAGCCGGTCGCCTCCTCCCCGAAGGCAATCTCACGAACCGGTCCGGTCACTCCACCGGATCGGTGAAGACGTCAAAGTCTGTCCCGGATCAGCTCCATGCTATTGCGGATCATCGCTTGCGGATCGCTCGATGCGTGAACGGATGACGCGAACGGTTCGAACGAGAACGGGCCGGGATAACCAGCGTCGGCGAGCGCACGGACTTGACCGATATTGTCCAGCCGGTCTCGTGCCGTCACCATCACGCGATGCGGGTCGCGCATGGCGTCGATGCTGACGTCCTGGTCATCGACGCCGGAAATGTGCACCAGCCCCGTCAAATCCGGAAATATATCCGGCTCGCCAGCCAGCACGTGGTGGAAAGTGTCATGAACCAGCTTGAAGCTCTGGCGGCCATCGATCGCGGCAATCGCTTCCGCTGCTTCTTTTTTGGAGCGAAGCGAGCAGATCTGAAAACCGAGCGGCTCCACGAGTCCGATGAGGTTATTGTCCCGCAGGATAGGTTTCAGTGCCTTGAGCGCAACGCGCAAATTCCCCTGACGCTCTCCCTCCAGCCTGCCACTTCCATCGTTGACGGGCACGAGAACCAGAGCTTTTGCGCCGCAGGCAGCAGCATAGGCGGCCAGTTCCCTGGCTTCCGCTTCCCGCTCCGGTGTCCATTCGTTGAAGCGCTGCAGGGCATTGATCGAAATGATTTCGGCTCCGTGCGCCTTTGCCAGGTCGCCGACCGTCTCAGGTGAAGTCCCGTCGAGCATGGCATTACCCGCAAGATCGTTGCGGATTTCGAATTGCCGAACACCGAGCGATATGCCCAGTTCAAAAAAAGCGCCGAGCGGCATGTGTGGCGCAACCATGTGGTTGAGCGCGAAGGTAAGCGCGGCCATGAGTTCTCCCGAAGTTTGGCGCGGCCGGCTTTCCTCCTCCGTCCCGCCGAACGAAGTCATCAGGTTTCGTGGCGTTGGTCAAAGAGGAAATAGCAATATTCTATTTCATTTATGAAAGAATTTGAGGATTCTTATGATGGTTTTCCATCATCACGGCTCAGATGTTTTCCGGCACGTAAATTTCGAGCGGCAGGAAAGTCTGGCCTGGCGCCGTCGCGGGACCGGTATCCACCGCCTCGACCATTAGCTGGACGAGTTCGCGGCACAGATTGGCAAGCGGTGTCGCAATTGCCATGGTCACGATCTCATCGGCCAGCGCTGCGCGGGAAATTGGCGTCAGTTCGTTGACGACGATAACGTGCTTGCCGCCGAGCTTTTCCTCCCGGATGGCGGAAATGGCGCCTTCCATTCCGCCGCCGGCAACATAGAAACCCACAAGATCCGGATGGCGGTGCAGCAGATCCAGCGTTGCTTCGTGGGTGATTTCGACCGTTTCCAGGTTCACCAGCGTGTCCAGAACCTCGAAATCGGGGGCGTGTTCGCGGAAGTAGGACCGAAAGCCGATCTCGCGCAATTCGTGACCGTGAAAGCGGTGACTGCCGACGAAAACAGCCACTTTCCCAGGGTTTTTCGCAGCCTTCGTGATCACCCAGGCTGCCGTCCGGCCGGCCTTGCGGTTGTTGAGCCCGACATAGCCCTCGCGGATGCCGGAGGCGAAATCAGACAGGAGTGAGAATACGGGGATGCCCCTTGCCTTCAGTTCCTCCGTTGCCACCGTCAGGGCCGGGTAGTCCGGGGATGTCATGGCGACCGCCTGATTCCTGGCGCCTACCTCTTTCAGCTTGTCGGCCAGTTCGCTCGGTGTCTGGTTGGCGCAGAATTCGATCTGGGCCACGCCGCGAATGCCGGGATGATTCTGGACGGCGACCTCCAGCTCCCGCTTGAAGCTCTGGTAAAAATGGTGATTGGGCTTCTGCAGGATGAAGCCCAGCCGGTATTGCGGCAGCCCCTCGAACACTCGCTGCCGCAGCAATCCTACGGCATGGAAGCCAATCTCGTTTGCCGCGTCATAGACGCGCCGCGCCGTGTCCTCGCGCACCTTGTGCCGCCCGTTCAGCACACGGTCCACGGTTGCGACACTCACTCCCGCAGTCTTGGCCAGATCCGCGATCGTCGGTCTTGATCCCATCTGTTCCTCCCTTAAGTGAGACGTTTCTATCATGGAATAAGTCAAGAATGATAGACTTTGATAGAATATATCATGCATGGATTGTGATCTGTCAGAACAACGATAATCCTCAAGATCAGATTCCATGCGGCGCCTTTGATGGCGACCGTATCGAAACCGATGGAGGAGATCGATGGCGAGGATAGCGGCAAAGCGTGACTACAGCCTGCTTGGGCGCGATGCCCAGGCAGCGGTCGCCAATGGGCTCGCGGCGGCGCAGTGGTATCATACCGAGGTTCCGCGCAAGCAGATGAAGGAATTGATGAAGCGGGAGGATGGGCCAGCCCTTCGGGACACGGCGATCTGGCTCGGTTGCATGGCCGTCTTTGCAGGGCTTGGCATCTATTTCTGGGGCAGCCTCTGGGCGATCCCTTTCTTCCTCGCCTACGGCGTGTTCTACGGATCCGCCTCGGACAGCCGCTGGCATGAATGCGGTCATGGCACGGCATTCAAGACGATGTGGATGAACAACTTTGTCTACCAGATCGCCTGTTTCATGATCATGCGCAATCCGGTGACCTGGCGCTGGAGCCATACCCGGCACCACACCGATACGGTCATTGTCGGCCGGGATCCGGAAATCGCGGTGATGCGTCCGCCGGATCTCCTGCGGCTGATCCTCAATTCGTTCGGCCTGCTGGATGCCTGGCATGCGGTGATCGACATGGTCCGCAATGCGTTTGGCGTCATCAGCGCCGAAGAGAAGATCATCATTCCGGAGACGGAGCAGCCGAAGGCGATCCGCGTCGCGCGCATCTGGCTCGCGATCTATGTGGCGACCGTTGCGCTTGCGATCGCCCTGCATTCGATCCTGCCTCTGATGCTGATCGGCATGCCGCGCCTTTATGGTGCCTGGCACCATGTCATGACCGGCCTGTTGCAGCATGGCGGCCTTGCCGACAACGTCACCGACCACCGGCTAAACAGCCGCACGGTCTACATGAACCCGATCAGCCGCTTCATCTACTGGAACATGAACTATCACGTGGAGCATCACATGTTCCCGATGGTGCCCTATCACGCGCTGCCGAAGCTGCACGCGATGATCAAGGACGATCTGCCAGCACCGAATCCCTCGATCCTCCACGGTTATCGCGAGATGATCCCGGCCTTCCTGCGCCAGCTCCGGAACGAGGATTACTTCCTGAAGCGCGAGTTGCCACCGACGGCAAAGCCCTATCGCGAAGACTTCCACAGCGACGCCATGGCGCCAGCGGCGGAGTGACGCCGGCGTCCGACAAAAACAAGCCATAAAGGGGAGGAGAGCCCGATGAGCACCTGGATCGACGTCTGCGACAAGGACGAGATCGACGAAGAGGATGTCATCCGCTTCGATCACGGCGGCAAGAGCTACGCCGTCTATCGCAGCCCGGAAGACAGTTTCCACGCGACCGACGGACATTGCACGCACGAGAATGTCCATCTGGCCGATGGTCTGGTGATGGACGACATTATCGAATGTCCGAAGCACAACGGCCGCTTCAACTACAAGACCGGCCAAGCCAAGGGCGCCCCCGTCTGCGTCAACCTCAAGACCTATGCGGTCAAGGTCGATGGTGGCCGCGTCTTCATCCAGGTCGGCTGAGATGGGTGACAAAGGCATGGTGATCGTCGGCGCCGGAGAAGCGGGCGTGCGGGCGGCCTTTGCCCTGCGGGAGCGGGGTTACCAGGGGACCGTCACGCTGATCGGCGACGAGCCGCATCTCCCCTACGAGCGTCCACCCCTGTCGAAGGGGGGCGAGGAAGCCGGGACCGTCCGGGCGATCGTCGCAAACGAACGTTTTGCCGAGGCGGGGATCACCTTCCTGCGAGGGCGGCGGGCTATCTCGCTCGACCCGGCGCGCCATGCGCTGCTATTGGAAGCCGGCGAAACGTTGTCCTACGAGCGGCTGCTGCTCGCAACCGGCGCGGCGCCGCGCCCGTTTCCAGGCCTTGCCATCAGCGATCGCATCCATGTGCTGCGGACCGTCGAGGACGCATCAGCCATTCGTCGCCACATGCGGAAGGATGGCCGCCTGGCCATTCTCGGCGGTGGCTTCGTCGGGCTCGAACTGGCCGCGATGGGCCGGAAACTCGGGACGGCCGTCACCTTGTTTGAGGCGCAACCGCGCGTGTTGATGCGCGGCGTTCCCGAAAAGCTCGCGCTCGCCTTGCAGGCACGGCACGCGGCAGAAGGCGTGGAACTCCTCTGCGGCGTGGGGATCGAGACCATCGCCGATGGCGAGAGCGGCGTTACCATCGGGTTCGCCGATGGTCGCCAGATCAAGGTCGATGCGCTCGTGGTCGGGATCGGTGCCCAGCCCAACACCCGTCTTGCCGCAGAAGCAGGACTTGCGATCGACAACGGCATCGCCGTTGACCGCCATCTGGCGACCAGCGATCCGCACGTCTTCGCGGCCGGCGACTGCTGCTCCTTTCCCGTCACCGCCTATGGCGGCCGGCGCGTCCGGCTCGAATCCTGGCGCAACGCGCAGGAACAGGGCAGCGTCGCGGCGGCCAACATGCTGGGAGAGGCCGCATCCTTCGATGCGGTGCCCTGGTTCTGGTCGGACCAATACGACCTGACGCTGCAGGTAGCCGGCCTGTCCGACGGCGCGACATCGACCATCGGCCGGACGCTGTCGCCGGAGGCCGAGATCCTGTTTCACCTCGACGCGGACGGGCGATTGCTGGCAGCCAGCGGACTTGGCCCCGGCGGTGCCGTTGCCCGCGACATTCGGCTTGCCGAGATGCTGATCGCCAGGGGCACGCGTCCCGATCCCGCTGCACTCGCCGATCCTTCCGTCAAACTGAAATCCCTTCTGTGAGCGCGTGGCGCCAAAGGATGCACCGATGAAATCCAACCGTCCCACCGTTGCCGATATCCTGGGGCTCAAGCGCAAGCGCCAGCTCAGCATGCTTCGTGTCGCCACGCTCGAGGAGGCGGAAGCCGCCGACAAGGCCGGGATTGAAATGGTCTCCGTGCCGCCGGCGCTCCTGGGCCCCGCGTTCCGGGAGGTGGCGCCAAGCGTCTTTGCCGTGCCGGGACTCGAATATGGCGACTTCGTCACGACGGAGGAATATCTGCGGGCGGCCTTCAAAGCGATGCGCGCCGGTGGCGACGCCGTCTATTGCGCGGCAAGCCTCCGGATCATCCGCGAACTCAGGGACGAGGGCATTCCCGTCTGCAGCCATGTCGGCCTCATTCCCTCGAAGGCAACCTGGACCGGTGGCTTCAAGGCGGTCGGCAAGACGGCCGACAGCGCGATGGCGATCTGGAATGCCGTCAAGGCCCTCGAGGAGGCTGGTGCCTTCGCCGCCGAAATCGAGGTGGTTCCGGCCGAGATTGCCTCGCTGATCAGCGGCCAGACGTCTCTCTTCATGATCTCGATGGGGGCGGGCGCTGGTTGCGATGCGCAATATCTCTTTGCTGATGACGTGCTCGGACAGAACCGCGGGCACGTGCCCCGACATGCGAAGACCTATCGCAACTTTGCCGCAGAGTTCGACCGCCTGCAGCACGAGCGCATCGCGGCCTTCCGGGAGTTCCGCCAGGACGTCGAGAGCGGAGCCTATCCGGCGGAGCCGCACAATGTCGGCGTGGCGAGCCAGGAACTCGCCCGCTTCCGCAACATGATCAACGGCTGATCGAGCTACAGGCGATCAACCCTGCTCTGCGGCCATTGCGGCGCTTGCGAAAATTGTGGACCTGTCAGCGAACTTCCGACTTCCACCGCAGTTTACGGTAGGAAGGTGATGGATGACTAGAAACCGCGCGTTCAGCAGGATGACAGGTGAAGCCGTACCGAATGATCGTCATCGGGAACAAGAACATCGTTTCTTCCGAAATTCGCGATGCCTGGAAGCAAGCAGGGATCGGGTTGCGAGGCCCCGTCTTGCCGTCGGCTTTCGAAATGGGTCTCGTGCGGGCCGCCCATGGCGTGCTGATCGATGCCACGGAGGATGCCAATTTCATGTTTCGGATATCCGAGCAGCTTGAGGCCGCTTCGGTTCCCTTTGTCTTCGTGGTCCGTGAAGAGCGGGTTCTCGGACATAAGGGCCCTTACGTGCTCGGAGTTCGGCCAGAAGATATCAAGGACATTGTCGAAGAGCTGCTTGAACAATACGACAGCGGCGTCCGGCACTAGGATTGGTTTCGTTCGGTGGACGAATGTGCCGCGAAATTCTTTAGCATCAGCCTGAACAGCTGGAGGCGAAGAGCCTGGCTCGTTTGCCCCAGGGGAAGTTGAAGTTTCGCCTCCATGATCGTTCGATCGGCAAGTGCACCGGCTTCCCTGTCGGAGCGGACAAAACGACGCGCCATGCGGTGAACCCAGGGGATGAGATCGTCGATCCGGGGGTTCACGTCTTCCTGGCTGTTGGGACTTGGCGTACCCGGGACGACGGTCATTCGTAGCTCCCTCCTTACGCCAGATAATCCAGCAGGCTGTTATGTCGTTCCGGTACGCTAGCGGACAGTCGAAGTGCTGGCCGCTCGGTGCATCCCTACCTGACGCCAGCGTGCGAAGCTTGCTGGTGAAGATCCAAAGGAGTAGACTTCATCTTATCGTTCGCAGACTAAACAGGGCGCGAACGGCTGAGGGTTACAGTGTGCTCTTGCCCCCAATCGTGGGAAGCACACATGGCCGCGCCTCTGCAATTCAATATGCCGAACAAGCTTCTGGCGTTGCTTCCTCGAGCCGACTACGACCAGATCGCGCCGGACCTGGCCCATGTCGTCCTTCCGAGAGGAAGCTTGCTCGGCGAAATGGGAAAGCCCATCAAATACGTCTATTTTCTCACCTCCGGGATAGGTTCCGTCGTCGCAACGACGCCTGAAGGTCATCGCGCCGAAGCTGGTCTGTTTGGTCTTGATGGTTATGTCCCCACCTCGGCCGTCGCGGGCGCGGAGATCAACGCGCACGACGTCGGCATCCAGCTGGAGGGCGATGGCTACAGGATGGACTACGATGCGTTCCGCGGCTGGATGGAGCGGAACAGGAGCCTTTCCAAGGTGATGATCCGCTCGCTGGAGGCGTTTTCGATCCAGCTGGCCTATACGGCCGCATCGAACGCTCTTCATGACGTCACCGAACGATTGGCTCGCTGGCTGCTGATGTGTCATGACCGGGTTGCCGGCAATGAAATCAACCTCACTCACGAGTTCATTTCGTTGATGCTGGCCGTCCGCCGGCCGAGCGTGACGACGGCTCTGCATGTGCTTGAGGGCAATGGATTCATCAAGTCCGAGAGAGGTCACATTACCATTCGCAACCGGGCCGCTCTCGAAGAATTTGCGCATGACGCGTATGGAAGGCCGGAAGAGGAATACCGGCGTCTGATGAGAGACCTTTTCTGACGCATCAGATGCGTTAGATTGCCGTTGATCGAGCTTTTCGAAGCAGGGCAGGCAGTCACTCACCGGGCGGACCGACATGACACGCTACTTCTTCCATATCCGGCGGAATGACGAGACAGTCCTCGATGAGGAAGGCGACGAATTCGCCAGCCTCGACGAGGCACGCATCAGCGCCGTCAATGCCGTCCGGGAACTGGTGGCGGCGAAGATCAAGAGAGGCCTGATGATCCTGAACGAGCATATGGAAGTGCGCGACGAATCAGACGCGCTGCACCTGGTCATCTCGTTCCACGAGGTGATCGAAGGCCAGCTCAAACGCTGAAAGCGGTTCAGAATTCGCCGATGAGGCGACGTAATTCCTCTTCCGGCTTGCCGTAGGCATTGCCCGCGAATTCCTCCATGCCCTTCCGGTCCCGGATGGTGATGCGGCCGCGTTCTGCACGGATGAGTTTCTTGCCTTCAAGCACATGCAGGGCTGTGGTGACGCTCGGTCTGCGAACGCCCAGCATCAACGAGATGAAATCGTGCGTCAGCGCGATCTCGTCGCCGTCCACACGGTCGTGGCACATCAGCAGCCAACGGGCGAGACGTTCATCGACCTGATAGGTAACGTTGCAAAGCGCCGTATAGGATATCTGCGAGGCAAAGGTCTGGATAAATCTGGCGAGGAGATTGGCAAAAACGGGATGCTGCGAGAGGGCTCGAATGACGGCGTCCAGCGGCATGCGATACCCATGCCCTTCCACCTGCATAAGCACCTCATGGACGCTGATCGTGCCGCCGACACCGGCCGAGGTCGGCGAAAAACCCTCGCGGCCGAACATCCCCGCCTCGGCCCGCTGGCCGTCCGACGAAACGGTGACGACCGATCCGATCCCGTTGCAGAGGAAGTAGACATAGTCGATAGGCCTGTCTGCCTTGACGATGATAAAACCTCTGTCGAGATCGACGGGCTCAAGCGCGGCGGCGACGCTATGGAACTCGTCGTCCGGCAACAAGCCTAGCAGTCGGTTTCGCTTCTCTGGGGGTTCTGCGGCGGACATGGCTCTCGCTGAGGTCGGGCGGGAGCCGAGAGCTTCCGGCCGCCATGCCCAGAACTGACGGACGGTTGTCGATTCTATAGCATCCTGTTGTTCCAGGTGTTTTTGCGTACGCTGGCAGACGCTTCGCCCGTTTTCTTCCATGAGGAGTAATCTCATGGTTCTTCATTTCAGGAGGGCGTAAAATGGAGAACCACGAACCTGTCTTGCTGCTGGAGGATCAGGCTCTTATTGCCATTTACATGGAGGAGCTGCTTCATGAAGCCGGATTTGACAATATCAGCACACTCTCATCCTGCGCTGCCGCGGCCGAGTGGCTTCAGAAGAACACACCCGAGCTTGCCGTGATAGAAACCAGGCTCAGAGACGAGCCATGCGACGCCATCGCCGCCGTTCTCAACCAGCGCGGCGTTCCGTATATCGTCCACTCGGTAGAACGGGACGGCAGTGGAAATCACCCGTACATGGGCACGAAATGCAAGTGGATCGACAAACCGTGCGATCCGGATGAATTCGTGAAGGCCGTGAAAGAGTGTGTGCCCAGCCGAAGGGAACCAGCGCCCGCCGCCTCGGGCCCCCAATACCAGGAGCAGTGCCACCACCGGTAGACAACACCTTCCCATGAGAGGTGGCCGGTGTCGGACCTCGTCCGTGCCTTGCGATCAGGTTGCGATTCTCACTGTTGCGCGCACTTGGCCTGCGGCTGCGGGTTGGCCGCCCCTGCTGTTGCGGGCCGTTCGCCTGAGACGGTGCCGGACATCTTTTCGCAGTCCTGGCCGGACTTGCCCACGTCGTTCGGCATTGCATTCCGGGGTCGCTCGATCGCCTGGGTGCCTAAGGGTCCGCCTGCGTTTGTGCCTTGCGCCGGCGTTGTATCGGGCGTGAATGTGCCGCCCTGTTGAGCAAATGCAGGCATGGCAAGCGTGAAAATGGCGAGGGCGGTGGCAACGGTTCGATTGAGCATTTTCAGTCTCCTTTCATGCTCGAACCTGCGGGCCGCAGGATGGTTCCTTTGGCCGCTCGACGTCAACCAGCGGTTACTGAACCGGGCCTGATTGAGGATATCGGATAATGGGTCAGGCTCGAAGTGGGGAGGCTGTTAAATTCAGCCTCCCCACCCAACGGGACTGGTTAGGCGGGAGCAGCCAACGGAAGCGCTGTGGCCGATGAGGACCTTCCCGTTGCAACCGCCACCATGGGCATGCCGGCTTCCAGGCATGCCGCGATGAAGGCTTCGCGGGCGATCTCGACTGGCGCTATCCTCTTCAATGCCGCCCGGCATCTCTGGACGGCGCGGTCATAACGCTCCCCATGCCTGAGCGGCCACTCGTTCTCAAGAAAGTCCAACGCGTCGTAGACGTTGTTGAAAGTATGGTTGAGACCGTTCGGCAGCCGGATGTTTACCGGCGCGCGGAACGGCATTTCCGGGATGTTCATGATCTCCTCCTTTCACATGCCGGATGAAAAAGAAGCAGAATCGATTTGGTTATTGGCCGCTGGGATTCAAGAGGTCGTGCGGTCCGCTGTGATTAGTTGTTATCGCCGAGCTGAGCCGCAAGGTGAATTCGGGCACGGTTGACCCGGCTCTTGATGGTGCCGAGCGGGCAGTCGCAACGTTGTGCCGCAACCTCGTAGCTCTCTCCCTGGATCAGGACGATATCCAGGGCCTGGCGATAGTGAGCGGGCAGTTCCGAAAATGCCTTTTCCAGTTCCCGGACGCGAACCGACCATTCCTGGGGTGCCTGGACCGACGGCTGTGCCGAAATGCCTTCTCCCAGACCGATCACCTCTCGCTTGGCAAGGCCGAATTTGGTGCAGAACGTGTTGCGCATGATCGTGAAGAGCCAGGATTTCAGGCTGGTACCCGGCTGGAACTTGTCGAGATTCGCCAGCGCTCTGAGAAGCGTCTCCTGCACGAGATCATCCACGTCGCTCGGCGTCCGGTGAAACCGCCGCGCGAAGGATCTGAGCGCAGGTATCAGATCCACGACATCGGAGCGAATATGAGAAATGGAATTATCGACTGCCATGGGGCCTCCTGACATGACAATTGACGGAACTGCGGCCGGAGCCATTTGTTCCGATGTTTTATATGAATCCTGGGCCGTGGCGCAGGGGGCGCCGGCATCATAGCCAGCGAGGTTGTCGCGGTCTCTTGCCGGTACCGTCACGTCTTCTTGTCAGGGAGGTTGCAATCATTTGGTCCCTCGCTGCGAATCCTTGTTGCAATTCATTCGCAATTGCAGAATATGAATGTAACGAGAGTGCCCGTCGTCGTTGCAGACGATCTCCGAGCTGCGACGAGGCCATTTCGAACACTGATTGCAACTAAGTCCTATTCGCAAAGGGAGGCGTGCATGCTTGACAAGATACGATGGCTGGTCCTGACCGGAATGGTGGGAACGGCGTTCGCCGCCGCTCTGTCGGTCATGCCGGCATCGGCTCAGGACAAGTTCAAGGCGGTGACGACTTTCACGGTGATCGCGGACATCGCGAAAAACGTCGCCGGCGACGCCGCGGTCGTCGAATCCATCACCAAGCCCGGCGCGGAAATCCATAACTACCAGCCGACACCCGGCGACATCCAGCGGGCGCAGGGCGCCAGGCTCGTCTTCTGGAACGGGCTCAATCTCGAGCTCTGGTTCGAGAAGTTCTTTCAGAACCTGAAGGACGTGCCGGGCGTCGTAGTCTCGACAGGCGTCGAGCCGATGGGCATCGTCGAAGGCCCGTATGTGGGCAAACCCAACCCGCATGCCTGGATGTCTCCCACCGCGGCGCTGATCTATGTCGACAACATCCGCGATGCCTTCGTGAAGCACGATCCGAAGAATGCCGCGACCTACAAGGCCAATGCGGAAGCCTACAAGGAGAAGATCAAGGCGGCCATAGATCCTATCAAGGCCGAACTCGCCAGGGTGCCGGAAGACAAGCGGTGGCTTGTGACGAGCGAAGGCGCCTTTTCCTATCTCGCCCGCGATTTCGGCTTGAAGGAGTTTTATCTGTGGCCGATCAATGCCGACCAGCAGGGCACGCCGCAGCAGGTTCGCAAGGTGATCGACGCCGTTCGCAAGAACCGGATCGGTGTCGTTTTCTCGGAAAGTACGATCTCGCCGAAGCCAGCCGAACAGGTGGCGCGGGAAACCGGGGCCAAATACGGCGGCGTTCTTTATGTGGACTCGCTGAGCGAGGCCGATGGCCCGGTTCCGACATATCTCGATCTGCTGAAGGTGACTTCGGATACCATCGCCAAGGGCCTGGCCGCCTCGCCCTGATATCTGTCGTGCGCCCATTCGCGATCCGGCGGGGGGGGTGCGTGCATTTGCCGTTTTCAAGAGGACGTTTCCAATGAATGCTCAACCCCGTTGGCCGAACCATGCTCCTTCCGGCTCTGACGGAATCATGGTCGACGGCGCGACCGTGACCTACCGCAATGGCCATACGGCGCTGAGGGATGCGAGCTTCAGTATTCCTCAGGGAACGATTACCGCGCTGGTGGGGGTCAACGGTTCGGGCAAGTCCACGCTGTTCAAGGCGATCATGGGTTTTGTGCGTCTGGCGAAAGGCGACATCCGGGTGCTCGGCATGTCGGTCAAGGAGGCGCTGCGCAAGAACCTCGTCGCCTATGTGCCGCAGTCGGAAGAGGTCGACTGGAACTTTCCGGTGTTGGTCGAGGATGTCGTCATGATGGGCCGCTACGGCCATATGGGCATGATGCGCATTCCGAAAGCCGCCGATCACGAGGCGGTGGCGACGGCGCTGGCCCGTGTCAGCATGAGCGAGTTCCGCAAGCGCCAGATCGGAGAACTGTCGGGCGGGCAGAAGAAGCGGATTTTCCTCGCGCGCGCACTGGCGCAGGACGGCCGCGTCATCATGCTCGATGAGCCCTTCACCGGCGTCGACGTCAAGACGGAGGACCAGATCATCAGCTTGCTTCGCGAGCTGCGCGACGAGGGCCGGGTCATGCTGGTCTCGACGCACAATCTGGGCTCGGTACCGGAATTCTGCGACCGGACCATCCTGATCAAGGGGACGGTGCTCGCCTACGGGCCGACGGTCGAGACCTTCACCCAGGAAAACCTGGAAAAGACCTTCGGCGGCGTGCTGCGTCATTTTGTGCTCAGCGAGGCGCGGAACGGAAGTCCGACGTCGATCGGCCTGATCAGCGACGACGAGCGGCCCTTGGTGCTTCGGGGCGGGAAGGCGACCAACCGCGCATCCGACGAGGAAGGCGGAGGCCGCGAATGATCGCCGTTCTTATCGAGCCCTTCACCTACAACTATATGCTGAATGCCATGTGGGTCTCGGCCCTTGTCGGCGGCGTCTGCGCCTTCCTTTCCTGTTATCTGATGCTGAAAGGCTGGTCGCTGATCGGCGATGCGCTCTCGCATTCGATCGTTCCCGGCGTGGCAGGCGCCTATATGCTCGGGCTTCCCTTTTCGATAGGCGCCTTTTTCTCCGGAGGGCTTGCCGCGGCCACGATGCTTTTCCTCAACCAGCGCACCAAGCTGAAGGAAGATGCCATCATCGGCCTCATCTTCTCCTCCTTCTTCGGGCTGGGGCTGTTCATGATCTCGCTGAGGCCCATGGCGGTGAACATCCAGACGATCGTGCTCGGCAACATTCTCGCCATCACACCCGAGGACACGTTGCAACTCGCCATCATCGGCTTCGTGTCGCTGGCTGTTCTGCTCGTCAAATGGAAGGACCTGATGGTAACCTTCTTTGACGAGAGCCACGCCCGGTCGATCGGCCTCAATCCGACCGCGCTCAAGATCGTCTTCTTCACTCTTCTGTCGGCTTCGACGGTCGCTGCGCTTCAGACGGTGGGGGCCTTCCTGGTCGTCTGCATGGTGGTCACGCCCGGGGCGACCGCCTACCTCCTGACCGATCGTTTCCCGCGCCTCCTTGTTCTGGCGGTGATCATCGGGTCGATCACCAGCTTTGTCGGCGCCTATGCGAGTTATTTCCTAGACGGGGCGACCGGCGGCATCATCGTGGTGCTGCAGACGGCAATCTTCCTGATCGCATTCTTCCTGGCGCCGAAGCACGGGATGCTGGCGGCACGCAGGCGGGCAGCCCAGGCGCTGGAGGAGGCCCCATGACCATCGTTGATACGCTTCTTTCACCCTTCCAGTTCGGCTTCATGGTCAACGCGCTGCTGATCTCGGTGCTGATGGCCGTGCCGATGGCGCTCCTGTCCTGCTTCCTTGTCCTGAAGGGCTGGTCGCTGATGGGCGATGCGATCAGCCATGCGGTGTTTCCCGGCGTGGTGATCGCCTATATCATCGGCATGCCTCTTGCGATCGGTGCTTTCGCAGCGGGCATGTTCTGCGCCATCGCCACCGGCTTCCTGAAGGAAAACAGCCGCATCAAGCAGGACACGGTGATGGGCATCGTGTTCGCCGGCATGTTCGGGCTCGGCCTCGTCCTTTATGTGAAGATCCAGTCCGACGTGCATCTCGATCATATCCTGTTCGGCGACATGCTCGGCATCTCCTGGCGTGACATCGGCGAGGCGGCCGTCATCGCGACGATCACGGCCGGCATTCTCGGCGTGAAATGGAAGGATTTCCTGCTGCACGCCTTCGATCCGGTGCAGGCACGGGCCGTGGGACTGAGGGTCAATTTTCTGCACTACGGTCTTCTCGCTCTCATTTCGCTGACGATCGTCGGTGCCCTGCAGGCAGTCGGCATCATCCTTTCGATCGCCATGCTGATCGCGCCGGGAGCCACCGCCTTCCTGCTGACCCGCAAGTTCAGCACCATGCTGATCCTGTCGATTGCCATTGCCGTGACCGGTTCGTTCGCCGGCGTCTACCTGTCCTTCTTCATCGACAGTGCCCCGGCCCCGACCATCGTGCTCGTGCTGGCGATCGGTTTCGTGCTCGCCTTCATCCACGCTACCCGCCAGGCTGCCCGGGTCGAGACGACCGAAACGATCTAGCAATAGGGAGGGGTCGCGCCTCCGTTAGCCTCCCGTCCCGGCAAAGCCGGCGCGGGCGGCATCCCTGCGTGCTTCCAGGTCTCGACCCTCCTGATCGTCCCCATCGCGACCGTTCTGAACCCGCCTCGCCATGCTGATCGCAGACCAGCGTAGCGCCCTGTCGCTCCGCATCCGGCATTTCAGGCGTTGACAGCGAGACTACAGGGCGATATATCAATTACACAACTAATATCTTAGTTATGAAATTGATATGTCTGAAATGACCGAGTTCCCGTCGCTGCCGCTCTCCGATCTGGTATCTCCGCAGGATTTGCCGGTGGGCGGGAATATGACCAACCGCATCCACGCGCTGTTGCGCAAGCTGATCGTCGAGGTAAGGCTCTTGCCGGGCCGTGCCCTTTCCGAAAAGGAAATTGCGGCGCTACTCCACGTGAGCAAGACTCCCGTTCGGGAGGCCATCATTCGGCTTGCGGAGGAAGGGTTCGTTACCGTTGTCCCGCAGGGCGGCACCTATATCGCGCCGATCGATGTGCAGCGCTACATGGAAGCCTGCTTCATCCGCTTCAAGCTGGAGGAGGGGGCGGTTGTCGAGGCCGCCAAGAGGCATTCGCTCGAAGACATCGCACGCTTGAAGACCAGTCTTGCCCAGCAGCGCGCCGCTGCCGAAGGCGAGCAATTCACCGACTTTTTTCTGCTGGATGAGGAATTCCATCGCACGATCTTTGCGGCGGCCCGCCTTCCCGGCGCGTGGAGCGTCGTCAACCAGGCAAAGGGCGAGATGGACCGGATGCGGCATCTGAAGCGCGTGTTCGCGGTTCGGCGGACCGAGAAGGTGATCGAGGAGCACGAGAACATCGTAGCGGCCATCGAATCCGGCGATGTCGATCGGGCGCGCGAGGCGGTGCAGTCCCATCTCGGATCACTCGAGTCCAAGATCCTGGAACTCTCCAAGAACCCGAAAATCTGGACCTACATCGAACAGATCAATACGCGCGTCATCAAGAAACGCGTCTCAAGAGGCTCCCAATTGCCTGCCTGAACATCCAAGGCTTTTGAGGAGGGGCCTTTCATGTCTGCAGTTCAAATCAACGACGTCGTCAAGCGATATGGCGCTCTCGAAGTCGTCCACGGCATCAGTCTGGCGATCCAGCCCCAGGAATTCGTTGTCCTGGTCGGGCCCTCGGGATGCGGCAAGTCGACGACGCTTCGCATGGTCGCTGGGTTGGAGGAGATCTCCGGCGGCACGGTTTCGATCGGCGGGCGGGTGGTCAACAAGGTCGCGCCGAAGGACCGGGACGTCGCGATGGTGTTCCAGAACTACGCGCTCTATCCGCACCTGAATGTGGCGGAGAATATCGCCTTCGGCCTTCGCGTCAGGGGCGAAAAGCGCGACGTGATCGACAAGGCGGTTGCGGAGGCCGCGCAAATCCTGGGGTTGACGGATTATCTCGCCCGTAAACCTGCCGATCTCTCCGGCGGCCAGCGCCAGCGCGTTGCCATGGGCCGCGCCATCGTTCGCAGGCCCAAGGTCTTCCTGTTCGACGAGCCGCTCTCGAACCTCGATGCCAAGCTGCGCACCCATATGCGCGCCGAGATCAAGCATCTGCACAAGCGCATGCAGGCAACCAGCATCTATGTGACGCATGACCAGGTCGAGGCGATGACCTTGGCAGACCGTATCGTCATCATGAACGGCGGAAATATCGAACAGGTCGGCTCGCCGATGGAGGTGTTTCTTGAGCCTGCGAACACCTTCGTTGCCGGCTTTATCGGCTCACCGCCCATGAACCTTCTGGACGCGGTGATTGCGAAACGCGACGGCGGCGTAAAGGCGGTGCTGACGGGTGATGCCGGCCAGAGCCTCAGCATTCCGGACGCCTTTGCGAAGGCCGCAACGGAAGGTCAGCCGGTCAAGCTGGGTCTCCGGCCGGAAATCATGTCCATCCGGACCGGCGACGGACGCGAAACGCTGGATTGCGCCATCGAGCTTGTGGAGCCGCTCGGCGCCGAAGCGCTGCTTCACGGCAAGGCAGACGGACATTCCTTCGTCGCGAAGGCGGAAACGCTCTACTCCCATCACGAACTGAACGGCGTGGCGCGGCTTGGCATCGATACGACGCGCATTCATGTTTTCGATGCAGGGACCGGCCGTTCTCTCAAAACAGGGAGCGCGTTGCGGCCATGAAGCATCTTCCCCGCGAAAGCCTGCACGATTTTTGGGAGGATCTGCGCCGGGATTGGCAGCTCTACCTGCTGTTGACGCCGATGATCCTGTGGTTTGCGTTGTTTCTCTATAAGCCCATGTACGGGCTTCTGATCGCATTCAAGGATTTTTCGATTTTCCGTGGCATCGAAGGAAGCCCATGGGTGGGTTTTGCGAACTTCGCGGAACTCTTCCAGAACGACATGTTCGTCCGAGCCTTCTGGAACACGATCACGATCAGCGGCCTGGGACTGATATTCGCGTTTCCGGTGCCTATCATCCTGGCGCTGATGTTCAACGAAGTTCAGAGTGCGACGGCGCGCCGCTGGGCTCAGACGGTCGTCTATCTGCCGCACTTCATTTCGGTTGTGATCGTTGCGGGCATCGTCATCAATTTCCTGTCGCCGTCGACCGGAGTCGTCAATCTCTTGATGAAAAGCCTCGGACTGGAGCCGGTCTATTTCCTGACCCAGCCCGAGTGGTTCCGGCCCGTTTTCATCGGTTCGTCGATCTGGAAGGAAGCGGGGTTCGAATCGATCGTCTATCTTGCGGCGATCGCGGGTGTGAGCCCAACCCTCTACGAGTCCGCGCGGGTGGACGGCGCGTCACGCTGGCAGATGATATGGCGCATCACGCTTCCCTGCATCCTGCCGACGATCATCATCATGCTGATCATACGGATCGGCAACCTGGTCGAAGTCGGTTTCGAGTACATCATTCTGCTCTACCGTCCCTCGACCTATGAAACGGCCGACGTCGTCTCGACCTTCATTTTCCGGACAGGTCTGCAGGGAACCCAGTACGACCTTGCCACCGCCGCCGGTCTGTTCAACGCGGTCATCGCCTTCGTCCTTGTCTATTCGGCAAATCGTATCAGCCGAAGAGTCTCTTCGACATCGCTTTGGTGAGGAGCTGAAGATGGCAAGTTTCAACCTTTATTCCCGCGGCGACAAAATTTTCGGCTGGGCCAATACCATTCTTCTTGGTCTGTTCGTTCTGTCGACCCTCTATCCGTTCATCTACGTCCTTGCTGCCTCGCTTTCGTCCGGAGCGGCTGTCACCGCAGGCCGCGTGACGCTCTGGCCGGTCGATCTTACGCTTGCGGCCTACGATCGCGTGCTTTCGGACAGGATGTTCTGGATCGCCTACGGCAACACCTTCATCTACACCTTCGGCGGCACGCTGATGAGCCTGGCGATCATGATCCCGGGGGCATACGCGCTGTCGCGCAAGCGCCTGCGCGGCCGCA
Organism: Neorhizobium sp. T6_25; assembly: GCF_002968555.1. Classification (NCBI taxonomy): domain Bacteria; kingdom Pseudomonadati; phylum Pseudomonadota; class Alphaproteobacteria; order Hyphomicrobiales; family Rhizobiaceae; genus Neorhizobium; species Neorhizobium sp. T6_25. The sequence continues at coordinate 50,990 of NZ_PVBL01000017.1, read as the reverse complement.
CCTTCTTCAACATCGCAATCGCCTTCACCCTTTGGTTCCACGCCGGCATGATCCCGTTCTTCCTGAACATGCGGGATCTCGGGCTCCTGGACAGCCGTTTCGGCATCATCATCGGCTTTGCGGCCAACGCCTTCAACGTCATCCTGCTGCGCAATTTCTTCGAAGCCGTTCCGAAGTCCTTTGAGGAAGCCGCCAAGATGGACGGTGCGAGCGAATTGCAGCTCCTTTGGAAGGTCTTCATTCCACTTTCCAAGCCGGCGATCGTTACCGTTGCGCTCTTCTGCATCGTCTCGCGCTGGAACGGATACTTCTGGGCCATGGTGCTGCTGCGCGGCGAAGAGAAGATCCCGCTGCAGGTCTACCTGAAGCGCGTGATCGTCGACCTCAACTCGAACGACGAGTTCGCCTCGAGCCTGCTGACGGCCCAGTATTCGTTCGAGACAATCACCTCGGCGATCATGATCGCCTCCATCATCCCCGTCCTCATCATTTATCCCTATGCGCAGAAATATTTCACAAAGGGAATCCTGCTGGGCGGGGTCAAAGAGTAGCAACACAAGGGAGGAGAACCTGTGAGAGCACTACACAAAGGAGCGCCCCTACTGGCGCTGATGACGGCCGTCACGATGGCATCGTCCGGCCTGGCGCAAGATGCGGGCAAGATAACCAAGGATCCGCTCGAACTGACGATCCACTTCCACTTCCGCGACAAGTACGTCTATTCGGAAAAGTGGCCGGTGGAGCAGAAGGCGGCGGAAATCACCAACGTCCATGTCCGCAACGTGGCATCGCTTGCAACGAGCAGCAGCCGCGACGCGTTCAATCTTCTGATCGCCTCCGGCGATCTTCCCGATATCGTCGGGGGCGACGCGACCGGAGGGTTGAAGGAGGACTTTATCCGCTACGGGTTGGAAGGCGCCTTCGTCCCGCTGGATGATCTGATCGAGAAACATGCGCCTCATCTGAAGGCGTTCTTCGACAGCCACCCTAAAATCCGCAGCGCGATTTCCGGGCCGGACGGCAAGATCTATTTCATTCCCTATGTGCCGGACGGGAAATTTTCACGCGGCTGGTTTATCCGCCAGGACTGGCTCGACAAGCTCGGCCTGAAGCGGCCGGAGACCCCGGAAGAAGTCCATGAAGTCCTCAAGGCCTTCCGGGACAAGGACCCCAACGGCAACGGCGTCAAGGACGAAGTACCCTATTTCGCCCGAGAGGAAGTGGATGCGGTCCGGCTCATCAATCTCTGGGACGCGCGTGTTTCGGGTTCCGAGCGCTACGGCGATTTTGCCGTCTATGACGGCAAGCTTCGCCATCCCTGGGCCGAGGAAAACTACAAGACCGGGGTTTCGCATGTTGCCCAGTGGTACAAGGAAGGGCTGATCGACAAGGAGATCTTCACGCGTGGCGCTCGCTCGCGAGAATATCTGCTCGGCAATAATCTCGGCGGCATGACGCATGACTGGTTCGCCAGCACCTCGACCTACAACGACGCGTTGTCGCCGAAGATCAAGGGGTTTGCCTTGAAACCGATGCTGCCGCCCAAGACCGTGTCCGGCAAGCGATTTGAAGATGCCCGCCGGCTGCAGGTTCAACCGGTGGGATGGGCGATTTCGGCAACCAACGAGCACCCTGTCGAAACCATCAAGTATTTCGACTTCTGGTTCTCCGATCAGGGCCGCACATTATCGAATTTCGGTGTGGAAGGCCTGACCTACGAAATGGTCAATGGCAAGCCGCAGTTCAAGAAGGAGGTCCTCGCGAACAAGGACCCGGTCAACGCACAGCTCTGGGCCATCGGCGCCCAGGTCCCGCGCGGGTTCTGGATGACTTACGAATACGAGCGCCAATGGACCAACAAGATCGCGCTTGAAGGCATTGACCTGTACGAGCAGTGCAACTGCCTCAAGGACGAGTTCCTTGGCGTGTCGCTCAATGCCGAGGAGAAGGCAGTCTTCGACCGCTATTGGCCGAGCATCCTCACCTACATGACCGAGATGCAGCAGACATGGGTGCTTGGCGCCCAGGACATCAATACCGGTTGGGACGGCTACAAGAAGCGCCTGACCACCCTCGGCTACGATAAGGTCATCGAAATCATGCAGGCCGCCTACGACCGTCAATACAAGGCGGCCCAGTAGCCCTTCCTCAATCGGGATGGCGGCCCGGTCGCCGCCACCCTCTCTTTCCGCTTTTCAAAGGAGTTCGAGCCGCGATGCGTCACTCTGCCCCGGGCCTTGCCAAACAAGCTCATCTCGATGAACCCCGTCCGGGTTCATTGACCATTGGCTACGTGCCGAACGAGCAGAGCCTTCCCAAGGAAAACCCGCCGCGCTTCTCCTGGCTGCCCGATATCGACGACGGCGCGCGGTACGTCCTTCGCATCTCGACGGATCCCGGTTTCGCCGATGAAAAAACCCGGACCTTCCCTGATCTTGCCTGGAATTTTTTCACTCCGGACGAAGCTTTGGCAGAGGGCCGCTATCACTGGTCCTATGGGTTATGGGACCAGAAGACGGCAACATGCAGTTCCAACTGGAGCGCCGTGCGCAGTTTCGAAATTAGTGAAGCATTGCCGCAAACCCCGCTGCCCGGAAGAGCCGCCCGGCATGCCGCCTCACAGACCAGCCACCCGCGGCTGTGGCTCGATCCTGACCAGCTCAAATCCTTTGCGGCAGCCGTCGCGAAGGACCCTGGTCACTGCGGCTGGTCGGATTTCGTCGAGAAATCCGTGAAGCCCTGGCTTGAACGGCCGATCGTGGAGGAGCCCCGCCGCTATCCCAACAATGCCCGCGTCGCGACACTCTGGCGGCAGATGTATATCGATTGCCAGGAGGTCATCTATGCGATCCGGCATCTTGCCATCGCGGGCCGCGTCCTGGGGCGCGACGACCTGTTGGATGCCTCCCGCGACTGGCTGCTCGCCGTCGCCTCGTGGGATATGGATGGTGCAACCTCGCGTGCCTATAATGACGAAGCGGCCTTCCGCGTCGTCGTTGCATTGGCCTGGGGTTACGACTGGCTTCATGATCACCTGAGCGAAGAGCAGCGCGATACCGTGCGGACCGTTCTTCTGCGCCGGACGCGCGAAGTGGCCGATCATGTCATCGCACACGCGCGCATTCACGTATTTCCTTACGACAGCCATGCTGTGCGCTCGCTCTCGGCAGTACTGACGCCGGCCTGTATCGCGCTTTATGGCGAAAGCGACGAGGCGGTCGAATGGCTTGACTATACCGTCGAATTCCTGGCGACCCTCTATTCCCCCTGGGCCGGAACGGATGGGGGATGGGCCGAAGGGCCTCACTACTGGATGACCGGCATTGCCTATCTCGTGGAGGCGGCCAATCTGATCCGATCCTATATCGGCTTCGATCTCTATCGGCGGCCGTTCTTCCAGAACACCGGCAGGTTTCCCCTTTACACCAAGGCGCCGGGAACCCGGCGTGCCGGCTTTGGTGACGATTCCACCATGGGCGATCTACCGGGGTTGAAGGTCGGGTACAACGTGCGCCAGTTTGCCGGCGTGACCGGCGACGGCCATTATCAATGGTACTTCGATCGCATCAAGGCGGATGCGGCCGGGACCGAAGCGGCCTTCTACAACTACGGCTGGTGGGACCTGAATTTCGACGACCTTGTCTATCGTCACGATTATCGGGAGGTAGCAGCGGCTTCGCCTGCCGACCTTCCTGCACTTGCGGTTTTCCACGATATCGGCTGGGCCGCAATCCAGAAGCATATGGACGATCCCGACCGGCACCTGCAATTCGTCTTCAAATCGAGCCCTTACGGTTCTCTCAGCCACAGCCATGGCGATCAGAATGCGTTCGTCCTGTATGCCTACGGCGAAGATCTGGCGATCCAGTCAGGCCATTACATCGCCTTCAATTCCAGCATGCATCTCAACTGGCGCCGGCAGACCCGGTCGAAGAACGCGGTCCTGATTGGCGGCAAGGGCCAATATGCGGAGAAGGACAAGGCGCTTGCTCGTCGCGCCGCCGGCCGTATCCCCGAAGTCGAGGAAAAGCCCGGCCATATTCGCATTCTCGGAGATGCGACGGCCGCTTATCAGGTCGCCAATCCGCTTGTTCAAAAGGCCGAGCGCGAAATCCACTTCGTCAATGACAGCTATTTCGTGATTGTTGATCAGGTGGAGTGCTCCGAACCGCAGGAACTGCAGTGGCTTTGCCACACGGCCGGCGCGCCGCAGATCGGCCGATCGAGCTTCCGCTACAATGGCCGCAAGGCGGGCTTTTACGGTCAGTTCGTCTTTTCCTCCGCCGGCACGCCGCAAATCACGGCCGTCGAAGGATTTCCCGGTATCGATCCGGCGGAACTCGAGGGTCTCGAGCTGCACCACCACGTCTGCGCCACCGCGCCGCCGGCAACGAGCCACCGTCTCGTGACCCTTCTCGTTCCCTACAGCCTGAAAGAGCCGAAGCGCATTTTCAGCTTCATCGACGATCAGGGCTTCTCCACCGACATCTATTTCAGTGATGTCGACGACCAGCGTTTCAAGCTGTCGCTTCCAAAACAATTCTAGCGCATGTGAGGTTTCCAATGCAGCGTTTTACCAACAAGACTATCGTTGTCGCCGGTGCCGGTCGTGATATCGGGCGGGCATGCGCCATCCGGTTTGCCGAGGAGGGGGCGAATGTCGTCCTTACCTACAATGGTGCCGCGGACGGGGCGGCCAAGGCGGTTGCCGAGATCGAGCGGCTGGGGCGCTCGGCTGTGGCAATCAAGGCCGACCTGACCAACGGTGCGGCGGCCGAAGCCGCGATCGCCGCAGCCGAAGACAAGTTCGGTGTCATTCATGGCCTCGTCCATGTCGCCGGTGGCATGGTCGCCCGCAAGACCATGACCGAAATGGACGAGCTGTTCTGGCGTCAGGTCCTCGACGTGAACCTGACGTCCCTGTTCCTGACGACAAAGGCCGTTCTTCCCAGGATGGCCAACGGGGGCGCGATCGTGACCTTCTCCTCGCAGGCCGGCCGTGACGGCGGCGGGCCGGGCGCCATCGCCTATGCCACGTCGAAAGGCGCGGTCATGACGTTCACCCGCGGCCTCGCGAAGGAAGTTGGCCCTCGTATTCGGGTCAATGCCGTATGCCCCGGCATGATTGCCACGACCTTTCATGATACCTTCACCAAGCCTGAAGTTCGCGAGCGGGTGGCTGGGGCCGCGCTGATGAAACGGGAGGGATCGAGCGAAGACGTCGCCGGGCTGGTAGCCTTCCTGGCGTCGGACGATGCGGCCTACATCACCGGTGCCTGCTACGACATCAACGGCGGCGTCCTGTTCTCGTGAAGTGCCGGTAAAGCCAATGTCCGTGTCTTTCCCGAGAGCAGGCCGAATTGCCATCCTCGGCACCTCGCTCGTCCAGCAGAACCACCTTGGCGATGCGACGTCGCTTGCGACCTCGGCACGCGGTTGGATGAGCTGGGCCGAGGTGTTGTCGCACGGCCGGCTTTCCTGCCCCGTCCATCACGATCCAGGCGTTGTGCCCGGTTGGGAGCCAAGCAATCGCGAAGGCGTCAGCCGTTTCTTCTCCGGCCTCAATTTCGGGGTTTCGGGGCAGAAGGCGATCGAGATCGAACGCCGGGTGCCACGGCTGCTGGAATCGGATTTCGACCTGATCATCGTTGATGCCGGCACCAACGACATGATGGTGGAGACGCGTCAAACCATCGCGGAGACGCGTGCGCGGATCGCTTCTGCGCTGCTTGAGGCGGGAAAGACCGTCATCCTGCTTCCGATCCTGGCGCGCGGTATCCAGAAGTGGCCGGCAGGCGGCGCGGAGCGGGCGAAGGCGCATTGGATCAATCGGCACAGCATCGATTTTGCCGCGGGCCACGCCAACTGCCATATCTTCGATTGGAATGCCACCTGGGTCGATACCGACAGCGATTTCGGCGAGCCGCATGCGGGTTATTCCAATGACGGGACGCATTTCTCGGTGCTTGGCGGCTTTGCGGTTGGCAGCCTTCTGGCAGACTATCTCGAAAACATCGTGCCGCTTACACCGGACCGCGTGCTGTCGAAGGATGATCGCTTCGATCCGGTGAACAATCCCCTTGGCAACCTGACATCGAAGTCGTCCGCACGGCCAATGACGGAGAAAGGGGCAGCCAGTCATCGTCTGGGCGGCGAGATCATTCATCCCGGTATCGGCGTCTGGGTGGAGGCGGTCTGCGACGTGGAGGTGCCTGCCCATGATGGTGTTTCCGGCATCTCGCTCAGACTGAAGGACGCCGCAGACGACGGGCAGGAGGCAATTGCGCTCGCGCCCTTCTACGCCGACGACGGCTCGCTTTTTCCGTTCCCGAGCACGTCCTGGCGTGGTGCGTTGAGGACCCCGCCGCTGAAACTCAAGCCTGGCGCGAAGGCGCCCGAACTGTATCTCGACGTCATCTTGCGTGCGGGCGCCATGCCGATCGAGATCGGGATCGCCCGTATCGACGTCCGGCCTGTTCCAAGTCCGGTACGCGCATGACAGGAAGCCAACGCAAGCCAAGGCTGCTCATCGCCATGCGGGACGAGCTTCCCGAAGGTTTCTTCGGGTCGCGCGAATGGGCAAGGCTGAAAGCGGTAGCGGATGTCATTCCGGGTTTCCCGTTTACCGATTTCGACAGTCCAGCCGGTGCCGAAGCGCTTGCCGAGGCGGATATTCTTCTGGCGGCCTGGGGCACGCCGGCGTTGACGAAGGTGCGTCTCAGGCGTGCGCCACGGCTCAGGATGGTCGCCTACGCGGCGGCTTCCGTGCGCACGGTCGCGCCGGCCGAATTCTGGGAGACGCCCGGCATCCTCGTCACCACGGCCGCGTCGGCCATGGCCGTTCCCGTTGCCGAGTTCACGTTTGCAGCGATCATCATGTGCGGCAAGGATGTCTTCCGCCTGCGCGACGATCATCGCTCGGAGCGTGGGTCAGGCAATTTCGGCAGCCGGCGCGGCCTGAACCGGTCTTATCTCGGCAATCATTCCCGTCGTGTCGGGATCGTCGGCGCCTCGCGGATCGGTCGCCTGGTCATCGAGATGCTCGCGCGCAGCAAATTCCAGATCGCCGTCTATGATCCGTACCTGAATGCGGAAGAGGCGGCTGCGCTCGGCGCGAGGAAGATGGAACTGCACGATCTGCTCGCGTGGTCCGATACGGTGTCACTCCACGCGCCGGTCTTGCCGGAGACCCGCCATATGATCGGCGCCTGCGAACTGGCACTGATGGCGGACCATGCGGTGCTGATCAACACGGCGCGGGGCTGGCTTGTCGATCATGACGCGCTGCTCAGCGAAGCCCGGTCGGGTCGCCTGCGCATTCTGATCGATACGCCCGATCCGGAGCCGTTGCCGCAGGATAGCCTGTTCTACGATCTTCCCAATGTTGTTTTGACCCCGCATATCGCCGGTGCGCTGGGCAATGAATTGAAGGCGCTTTCCGATCTTGCCATTACCGAGATCGAAAGATTTGTCGGTGGCCTTGCGCCACTCCACCCGGTGCATAAGCGTGATCTGGAGCGAATGGCATGAACAGGTTTGAATATTGTTTCTCCACGCTCGGCTGCTCGGAATTGAGCCTGCACGAGGTGGCCGATCTTGCGGAACGCCACGGCATCGAGGCCGTGGAACTGCGTGCGCTTTCCGGAACGCTCGATCTGCCGGCGGCACTTGCCGCCGAATTCGGCGAGCCCTCCGGGCTGGCGGCTTTCCTGTCCCGCCGGAAGGTGCGGATTGCTGCGCTGAATACTTCCGTTCGTTTGTTCGAGGGGGCGGATCTGTCCGCGGTCGAGCCGTTTATCGCCTGGGCCGAGGCGGCCGGTGCCGGATATCTGCGTATCTTCGACGGCGGCAGCCGATTGAGCGGAGCCGATCTGGTGCGCGCCGGGGACATGCTGGATGCCTGGCAGGCGGTGCGGCGGTCCCGCGGCCTGAAGGTCGACGTGATGATCGAGACCCACAATGCGCTGGCGGATTTCGAGCAACTCGTCGCGTTTGTCGAGCGAGTGCCTGCAGCACGGATCCTGTGGGATACGCACCATACATGGGCGAGGGGGACGGGCATCGAGGTTCTCTGGCGCCGCATCGCGGGGAGCGTCGTCCATCTGCACGTCAAGGACAGCATGACGGACAGTGACGGGCGTCGAACCTACGTACTGCCGGGACAGGGTGATTTTCCCATGGCAGGGTTGATGGCGCTTCTTTCGTCGGACGAGCGCCGCGTGCCGATCAGCCTGGAATGGGAGCGCCATTGGCATCCGGAACTGCCGCCGCTGGAGGACGCGCTGACGGCAGCGCGTGGTTGGTGGCGGCAGGGAGATTTCTGATGCGCATTGCCGAAATCCGTCTCACACCTGTCGCCATACCCGACAAACCGCTGTTGAACTGCAAGGGCGTCCACCAGCCTTATGCCTTGCGCACCGTCATCGAGGTCATCTGCGATGACGGGACGGTCGGACTGGGTGAAAGTTACGGAAGCATCAAGGCGCTGGAAGGTTTCCGGCGCGCGGCGCCAACCTTGATCGGCCTCGATCCTTTCCATCTTCACGAGCTGAAGTCGCGCGTCATGACGGCGTTGCCCGAAGGCGGCGGCATCAATGCAAAATCGGCCGTCGCCGATCACAAGCTGACGGATGTGGTCGCTTCCGCCTTCGAGGTTCCGTGTCTTGATATCCAGGGCAAACTGCTCGGGCGTCCCGTAGCCGACCTGCTCGGAGGCGCGGTGCGCAGCAGCGTCTCCTTCAGTGCCTATCTTTTCTTCAAGTTCGGCGCCCATGTCGGGCAGGAACCGGACACATGGGGTGAGGTGCTCACGCCCGACCAGATGGTTTTCGAGGCGCGAACCATGGTCGAGACGCACGGCTTCCGCTCGCTCAAGCTCAAGGGCGGTGTGCTGCATCCCGATCTCGAGATCGAGACGATGTTGAAGCTGCGGGAGGCTTTTCCCGATCATCCGCTGCGGATCGATCCCAATGGCGGCTGGACGGTAGAAACGGCCATTTACATCGCCCGCAGGCTGGAGAACGTCCTCGAATATCTGGAGGATCCGGTTATCGGCATGGATGCGATGGCGCAGGTCGCTGCCGCTACCTCGATCCCGCTTGCCACCAACATGATCGTGCTGGAATTCGATCAGATCGCCGAAGCCTTCCGAAAGAAGGCGGTGCAGATCGTGCTTTCCGATCACCATTATTGGGGCGGACTACGGGCTTCCACGCATCTCGGCAAAATATGCGAGACCTTGGGATTTGGCGTCTCCATGCATTCGAATTCGCATCTCGGCATCACGCTGGCGGCCATGCTTCATGTCGCCGCGGCAACGCCGAACCTGAGTTACGACTGTGACACGCATTATCCCTGGACCGGTATAGACGTGCTCGAGGGTGGGCCATTCACTTTTTGCGATGGCGCCTTGGCCGTGCCGGATGGTCCGGGTCTGGGCGTTACCCTTGATCGCGACAGGCTGGCCGAACTGGCGGTCCTCTATGAACAGGCGGGTGTGAAGGAGCGCGATGACACTGCCTATATGAGGCAGTTCGATCCGGGCTACGAGCGACGAGTGCCACGGTGGTAGTCTACGCCTCACGGATCAAGAAACTGTAGACCATGGCCCGGGGCAATCTTCGGGGAGAGCCGCCGTCGGCCATCGATTTGTCGAACCTCGTGCCGATCGCGGCAAGAAGCTCGGCTTTGGAAGCGGGGACAGCCATTCTGGATCTCCAACGACGCGGCCTCTGGCCTGAACGACAGATACGCTCCGCGACCCTGTGGGTGAAGCTGCCGTCATGCCGCAATCGTACGGCGGCCGAACCTGGCACTAGTCGATGCAGCCGCTCGACATAAGCCGGAGTTGACGCGCATCAAAGAACGCTGTGGCGGAAGGGCGCATAGACAGACCTGACTGTGCCGTGCCAATAACGGATGTCCAGATCGGACATCGGCGGTTGGCCGCAACTGATGAGGGGACCGTGAAGAACCGCAGAGCGCCTGGCTGGAGTGTTGTGTTCGCGTCTATCGCGGCCTACGCGCTCGTCGTGCAGATGGTGCTTGGCTCCGTCCTTCTCGGCTCAGCGGTTGCAGCTCCTGTCATCGATGATTTTGGAAACCCGCTTTGCATTACCCATGCCGGCGGTAGCGGCCAATCCGATCACAAGGACGGCCCGAAACTGCCCGAGTGCTGCACCCAGGCGTGCAGCGTTCTCGCGCCGATACTCGCACCGCAGTTTTCCGACAATTTTCTGAGCAACCGGCTGGAGGCCACCTCCAAACCGGTTCCGATCGAAGCGGACACAGGTCCCTTCGAACGGCCCGAGACTTCTCCCGGAAATCCCCGCGCGCCGCCCCAGGCAGCCTGAAAGCGTGCCGCGCAAAACGTACATCGTCTTGCGACACGGCATGCGAACCAAAGACTTGAAGCGCGGCTGGTGAATCCCAAGGATCGTCAGGCGCTCCAAGTCGGGCACCCCTCTGTTTCCTAAACTCGCTTCGGCCAAACGGCAATGACGCGGCGAAAGCCGCGTATCGCCCCGGCGACCGGAGGGATCGGAGCAAGGGCGGGACACCGTTTCAAATCCCAATCCACCCTGGACCGGCGCCTCCTCGGCTGCCCGTCACCTCAAAATCAGGCCGTCCAACGTACGATCAAAATGGAGATTCACATGTTGAAGAAAATCACCACAACCGCCGCCATCCTCGTGGTCGGCAGCACCGCCGTTTTGGCGCATGTCACCCTGGAAGGAAAAGAAGCTCCTCTAGGCTCGACCTACAAGGCGGTGCTGCGCGTGCCGCACGGTTGCGAGGGCAAGCCGACGAACATCGTGCGCGTCCAGATCCCGGAAGGCTTTTACGCAGTGAAGCCGCAGCCGAAGGCCGGCTGGACGCTCGACAAGGTCAAGGGCGCCTATGCCAAGGCCTATGACAATCACGGTTCACCCGTCACCGAAGGGGTCAAGGAAGTGGTCTGGAGCGGCGGCAACCTCGGCGACGACGAGTATGAGGAATTCGTGCTGCGGGGCACGATTGCCGCCGATCTGAAAGCCGGCGACATGCTCTATTTCCCGGTGATCCAGGAATGCCCGGAAGGCCTCAAGGAACGCTGGATCGAAGTGCCTGCCGCAGGCCAGAAGGCGTCGGACCTCGAACTCCCGGCGCCGGGCGTCAAGCTCCTTCAGAAGACCGGCAACTAAGCGATCGATCCATCCGGGAGCATGAAGGCCGATGACGCCGCTTTGCTACAAGGCATTTTCACTGACCGGCACTCTGCAGCGGTTCCTGTTTGCTATCCTGCTGTGGTCGGTCCTGACGGCGGCGGCATCCGCCCATGCATCCCTCAACACGACCGAGCCGCGCGATGGCTCGGTCGTACCCACGGCCCCGCGCGTGATCGCTCTGACGTTCAGCGAGCCTGTCTCGCCGACCGGCCTGAAGCTCACGCGGCCGGACCGCAGTTCAGTCACTCTCAAAAACTTCGTCCTGAAGGACAGGACGGTCGAGATTATCCCGCCCGACGACCTTTCGGACGGAAGCTATCTTCTCTCCTGGCGGGTCGTTTCAGAAGATGGCCACCCGATCGGCGGCTCGGTCGTCTTCTCGATCGGGCGGCCGAACGCCGACGCCCGGGGCACGATGGTCGATATCGACTGGCCGGTCCGCGCCGGTCTCTGGATCGGCAAGGTCGCATTTTATGTCGGTCTCTTCTTCGGGGTCGGCGGCGCTTTTGCCATCCACTGGTTCGCGGACGGTTCCCGGAATGCGTTGAGGCAGGTGCTTGCCACCCTCGGCGCCGGCTTTGCGGGCGCCTTGCTTTCAGCAGGCTTCCAGGGCCTCGATACGGTGGGCGAGCCTGTTTCGCGGCTCTTCGTGCCGGCTGTCTGGAAGGCGGGAATGGCCACGAGCTTCGGGCCGACCGTCATCTTTGCGGTCGCGGCCCTGGCGCTTGCGGGGCTCGCTCTGGCCAGCGGCCGGGGCAGGGATGCCCGCTGGATATCGATATCCGCCGTCATAACCGCGGCATTTGCCCTCTGCCTCAGCGGGCACGCGAGTGCGGCGGACCCGCAATGGCTGATGCGCCCGGCCGTTTTCCTGCATGTCGCGGCCATAGCTGTCTGGGCCGGCGCGCTGCTGCCGCTCCTGGCCGAGTTCAGAAAAGGCGGAGAAGCGGCCGGCGCGGCATTGCACCGCTTCTCGGTCTTCATGCCATGGGCCGTCCTGGTTCTTGCCGTGGCCGGATGCGTGCTCGCCGTCGTCCAGGTCCGCACTCCGGAGGGGCTGGTCACGACGGCGTATGGGATCGTATTCCTCGTCAAGCTCGGGCTGCTCGTCCTGCTGTTTGCCCTGGCAGCCGTCAACCGGTGGAAACTCACCTCCGGTTCGAGGAAGGGGGAGCCTTTAGCGATCCGCCAGCTCGTTCGCTCGATCGCTGCGGAGACCGTCATCCTGCTCCTCATCTTCGCTGTGGCTGCGACGTGGCGCTTCACGCCGCCTCCACGCACCTTGATCGCCGAAGTCCAGAGGACTGCCGTCGTTCACCTGGAGACCAGCAAGGCCGTGGCTGACGTCAGGATCACGCCGGACAGGGTAGGGGAGGTCGCGATCTCCGCGGCCATCGTCAAAAGCGACCGGTCGCCGCTCGATCCTCAGGAAGTAACGGTTGTGCTGTCGAACCCGGGGGCGGAGATCGAGCCGGTAAGGCGCCGGGCCGAGAAAGGCAAGGACGGTTGGGCGGTGCCCGATATCGTGCTCCCCGTACCCGGGCGGTGGCGACTTCGCCTTGATGTGATCATCAGCGATTTCGAGATCACCAGGATGGAAGGCGAGATCGAAATCGCACCTTGACTTCGACCCAGCCGGACGCTCCTCCAGGGTCCGCAAACCCAACATTCCTTCATCCTCCCACCACCCGCCGCCGCACGCGGCTCAGCATCGGTCCGTATTCGAGGACAAAGAGGCCGAACGCGGCAAGCCATGCGGCGCCGGAAAGCGAATAGATCAGGCTGGTAAATTCCGGAAAGAGGCCGGCGCTTGGCCTTAGAAGGGCGCAGAGCACGATTGCCGCATAAGAAGCGACGGTTGTTCGCGACGCGGTCAGGACCCGTCCGGTATGGCCAAGGCTTGCCCGTGTCATGACGGCGAGCATCATCGTGGTCACGGTTCCGACGCTCAGGACGTGGATAGCGGAGGTCTGGTCGAAAAGGTTCACCGCGGCAAGGCCGATCGCAAGGAACCCCAGCGGTATGAACAGGTAGGCGATATGCAGGATCGTCACCAGCATTTCCGCGGTCGTGGTCCAGCCCTGCCAGCGTGCGAGCCGGATAGCCTGCATGGCTGCCGCCACTCCTGCCGCCCCTGCAACAAGCTTTCCGTCGTCCAGAATGACCCAGGCGGCCAAGGCGGCGACCCCGCACAGGATGGCCGCCGTATCAAACCGGTCATAGGCGGCGGGGAAATCCGTCCGACCGGTCTTGTTGATCCAGTTGCGGGTGAAGCTCGGGATGATTCGCCCGCCCACAACGAGGATCATTGCGATATAGGCCGAGAGGGCAAGCTTGATCCCGATGGACGGGTGCTGCCCGCCGGCCACCGCCAGATGATACAGGATGTTGGCGGCGGAGAGGGCGACCAGGCCGGTGATGACCTTCAAATCCTTCCACTTCCGTCCCGCGACCACTTCGCGCACGCAGATGAAGAGGAGGAGGGGCAGAAAGGCGCTGTCGGCCAGGATGGCGGCCATGGTGCCGATAAAGTCGGACAGAAGCAGCGCCAGCCTGCCGGAGACCCAGACGAGAAACAGGAAGACCAGCGGCCAACCGGACACCGGCAGCCTGCCGGTCCAATTGGGGACCGCGGTGAGCAGGAAACCCGCCAGCACGGCGCTCGCATAACCGAACAGCATCTCGTGTGCATGCCAATGGACGGTGCCGTAGGAAATCGCCACGTCGATCAGTCCGGCCAGGCTTGCCATCCACAACAGCATCGCGGCAGCCGCCCAGAGGGCTGACGAGAGAAAGAATGGCCGGAAGCCGTAGGAGAATATGATCGGGGCGGTTGTGGAAAGTCCCCTCGGGATGCTCCCAGGTCGCCGCCCGGCCGGAATTGTCGTCATCTTCGGAACTCCTTGTTCGGCATCCTTGTAGCGGCGGCGACGGCGCCCTTCATTGCGGCGTCGCAAGCAGACGCGGGAATATTTGCTGCCGGCGCGGCAACAGCGCATCTTCGATCTCGCCGCGGGCTGTGCTAGGTTCGCGCTGACCGTAGCGGAGCATAGGCCGTTGAAGATCGATAAGAGCCTTGTGAGAAGTTTTCCCCTATTCGAAAGGATGGAGGATGCCGATACGGAAGCACTTCTTGCTCACGCGACATCTCGTCGGGTGCCGGTTGGCGAAGCCGTCTTCGAACAGGGGGCGGCCGCGACGCATTTCCATCTGCTTCTGCACGGCAGGCTGAAAGTCACCCAGGTCACCGAAGACGGTCAGCAGATCATCGTGCGCGTCGTCCACCCAGGCGATCTCTTCGGTTTTGCCAAGGCGCTTCAACGCACGGACTATCCCGGCACGGCGATGGCCGTTGCGGAAAGCATCGCGCTCTGCTGGCCGACGGAACTCTGGCCCCAGTTCGTCGATCGAAATCCCCGGCTTGCGGTCACCGCCATGCAGACGATCGGGCAGCGCCTGGAAGAAGCCCATGCCCGTATCCGCGAAATGTCGACGCAGGAGGTCGAGCAGCGGGTCGCCCATGCGGTTCTGAGGCTCGCCAAGCACGCGGGCCGCAAGGAAGGCGACGCGGTGCGGATCGATTTCCCGATTTCCCGGCAGGACATAGCCGAGATGACCGGCACGACGCTGCATACCGTCTCGCGGATCATGAGTGCATGGGAGGCGAAAGGCTTGGTCGAAGGCGGACGCCAGAAGCTGCTGGTGAAGGATGCCGAAGGCCTGCTGGCGCTGGCCGAACGCACGAAGGGATAACGGGTGGGATAGGCGTTCTGAAATGGGCGCCGGACAACCCGGAAAGATGCCTCAGATCTCCCGGATGATCGAATCGCTCAGGCGCTCGATTTCCTCGATGATGAACAATGCCGGATCGTCCGCAGCGCCGGATGCTACCATCTCGTAGACCGCATGGCGCTTGTCCCGGACATTCCCCACATGCGAAACGAGCGGCGCCCTTTCGTGGTGCCATGTCTCTCCCCAGCGCCTGATCAGCGTTAGAAGCTTCATGGCGTCATCATCGAAGGGTTCCACGGCGGGTCGTAGGTCAGTTCCACCTCGACGCTTTTCACGCCGGCGACCGATGCGGCGCAAGCCTGGATGGCTTCCTTCAGAAAGGTCGAGGCGGGGCAGCCTTTCGTCGTGGTGGTCATCGATATGTGCATGTCGCCGGCCCGATCCGCCTCGACGCGGTAGATCAGGCCCATGTCCACGACGCTGCGCCCCATCTCCGGATCGATGACCATGGAGAGTTGTTGCCTGACCTGTTCGATCAAGCTGGCTTGCTCGGACGTGTCAGGCATCGGCAACCCCGTTGCCGATGCGGATCATGATGCGGTAGGCGCTGCCGTCCCGATCGAAATTGCCCACCCATTGGTGGCCCCGGCGCGTCAGTTCCGGAAACAGGAAGACCGGCTCGCGTGCCAGCACCGCGAAGATCACTTCGCCTGGGTTGAGCGCTTCGGCCGCGCCGAGAATTCGCTGCATCGGTTCCGGCGGATCGAGATCGGAAAGGTCGAGCTGCACGGACGGTTCCGCCCACAGTTCGGGCGAGACCGCGTTTTCAGAGAGCGCGACCGCTTCTTGCTGGCGCGGCGTGAAACGGACCTCGAAATCCCCGCCGTCGAGTTCGATAACGGCGTGATCGAAGCCCCTGGCATCCATGACGCGATAGAGCGGTTGCGGCTTGAAGGGCGCAAGCAGCCTCAGTCCCTGACCGGGCTGCAGCGTCCCGACCGCCGTCATGATCGCTTCGAAAGGCTCGCCGCCGTTCTTCAGGATCGGCCTGACATCGAGTTCCTTGAATTCCTGGGTCATCGTGACCTCCCGTTGAAGCTTGGTAAGATGAGCCGCCGTGCGGCGACGGCCGATGGCAGCCGGGTCGCGGCCGGGACCATAGCGAGGCGGCGGGCCTGGATGAACTCGAAGGCGAGAGCGCAGACAGCCGTGAGCTGAGCGAATGTAGCCGCCCTGAACATGTCCGGCATGTCGAGGATCAGGACCGCGGTCGCCGTCGCCGTCGCGGTGAAATAGAGCCCGAACCACAAGGATGCCCGCCGCTCGTTGACGAGGTCCTGGACGCGCGGGACGGCTGTGCGGCCAAGCAAGGGGCCGTAGAACTCCAGCCACGTCATGAATGCCACGATTTTATAGAGCTGCCCGAGGCCGAGCCCGGTCAGCCAGCCGAACGTGAAGAGATAGGCGACGGGCATCACCATCCCGGCCGGGTTGCCGATGACGATCGAGGCGGCGAAAAGAACGAAGCAGAGGACTAGCATGCCGATCGCCAACAGGCTCGCCATCACGTTCAGTTCCACGGACTTCCGTTTCCGCTCGCGGAAGATCGAGTGGATATCGATGGCGTAGAAAAGAGCGGCAAGTCCCGAGAGCGCTATCGTCAGGTGAAGCGGCCAGTCAGCGGGCAAGCCGGCGCCATCGGAGAAAATGCCATAGCCGGCGGCCAGGAGAGCGGCGGCCGATAGCCAGCCGATCGCCCGGCTTGTCCCGCTCGTCCTTTCGGGCGACAGCAGGAACATCGTCAGGAGGCGGTAGCTGACGCCGATCGCGGTGATGGTCATCCATCCGAACAATCCGAGATAGGCGTGCGCCGGTCCGGCCGAGAGCAGCAGCCCGACGAGACGCGGATCATCGGTGAGGCCGGAGAGGGAAAGGGCAAACAGCAGCCCGACCAGCGCCGTAATGATCAGTGGCACGCAGCCGAGCGCGACGAACTTTGCCGGCAGCGAGTACGGCCGGGCTGCCGCAAGCGTCCCCGCGACCATCCAGCAGAGGCCCGCGAATGCCACGGTCAGGAGAAGGCCTCCGGCCGGCAGCATCCACGTCCAGAAGGGTACGAGATCGGCGAGCCCCAGGAACCCGCCGAGCAGCAGGAGGAGCCCGAGCATGGTCAGCAGCAAGGCGGGCAGGGCGAGATGGGGGGATTGCAGCTGTCGCGAGGCGATTACCGGCACGAATTGAAGCAGCGATCCCGCAAACAGGAGACCGAGCCAGCCGATCGCAATCAGGTGGACGACCACGAGCGAGACCGGATCGTCGATGGGAGCGGATGGATACCCGAACCCCGATATCGTCAAGGCCAGCCCGGCGACCAGACAGACCAGCGCCGTCGCGAAATAGGACATCGTCCAGGGGGAGAGAGTGGCGCCGGGCATGGGTTTCGTGTTTCAATGACCGCAGCAGCAGTCGCAGCCGGAGCTTTGCGCCCGCTGGATTTCGACGCGCCAGACATCCGGACCCTGTTCGAGATATTGCCAGTCGAACTCTTCCGGATACCGGCTCTCGATCTGGTAGTGCAGCGGCCGCGGATCATGGTCGCTGGTGACATGCATGACGCCGCCGGGGATGAGGGACGTCAGCACTCCGAAAATCTTCGGGTGACGTTCGGCGGGAGCGAGCGTCCTGACATCGATGGAGGGGATCTCAATATCCGACATGGTTTGTTCTGGGCCTTTCAAGCTCGTGCAGCGGCCTGGCCGATCCCGGCCGCCTCGATGGCTTAGCAGCGGTGTGATCGGCGGAATTTGCGTCGGGACAAATATTTTACAGAAAGAGGGAGCTGTCGTTGATTTTGCACAAAGAGAGGCCTGCGGCGGGCAGCTAATGCTCTTTGGAGAAAACTGAAAGGAGCCCGACATGTCCGCAGCGATAATCGAGAAATATGGCGATGCACGGCTGCCGCGCTACACAAGTTATCCGACGGCTCCGAACTTCAGCCCGGATTTCGATGGCCTCGACTATCCGGCCTGGCTGAAGGCGTTGCCCGAAGGACAACCAACCTCGCTCTACATCCACATCCCCTTCTGTCGGTCGATGTGCTGGTATTGCGGCTGTCACACGACGATCACCGAGCGCGACAGGCCCATTCTCGACTATATCGAGATACTTCACCGGGAAATCGAGCTTCTGGCGTCCGCCAGGGACGATGGCTTCAGCGTCGGGGAAATCCACTTCGGCGGCGGCACGCCGACCATCATCAGGCCGGAGGAATTCATCGCGCTGATGGACGCGTTTCGCAACCGCCTCGGTTTTGCGGGCGGCGTCAATGCCGCGGTCGAGATCGATCCGCGAACCTTGACCGGGGAGATGGCGGTTGCGCTCGGCCAGTCGGGCGTCACCCGCGCAAGCCTTGGCGTCCAGAGCTTCGATCCGAAGGTCCAGAAGGCGATCAACCGCATTCAGAGTGTCGAGACGACGATGGATGCGGTCGAGCATCTTCGCCGTAACGACATCAACGCGATCAACTTCGACCTTATCTATGGGCTGCCGTTTCAGACGGTCGAATCCTGCGTCGAGACGGTCGAAGCGGCTGTCCGCATGCGCCCGGACCGCCTAGCCGTCTTCGGTTATGCCCATATCCCGAGCTTCAAGAAGCACCAGCGCCTGATCGACGAGGCGGCGCTTCCGGATGCACGGGAGCGCGCGCTTCAGGCATCGGCGATCGCCGAGGCCCTGGGGGCGGCAGGATATGTCAGGATCGGTCTCGACCATTTCGCGCTGCCAAGCGACGAACTCTCGCTTGCGCAGGCCGAAGGCCGGCTGCACCGGAATTTCCAAGGGTACACGACGGACGCCTGCGAGGCCCTGATCGGGCTCGGGGCGTCGTCGATCGGCCGGCTGCCGCAAGGGTATATCCAGAACGAGGTTCCTCCGGGTCTCTATGCGACCCGGGTGTTGAAAGGCGAATTGCCGGTCGCCAAGGGATACCGCCTCACACCGGAGGATCGTCTGCGCGGCGAGGTGATCGAGAGGCTGATGTGCGACTTTGCGGTGGATGTTGCGGCGCTTGCGGCGGCGCACGGCTTCGATGCCGACCTTCTGCTGCAGGGCAACGATCGGCTCGATGAGCTGGAACGAGACGGCCTGATCGAGCGCCGAGGCGGCGTCATCCGCGTCTCGGAGGATCACCGGTTCATCGTCAGAGCCGCGGCCTCTGCATTCGATGCCTATCTAAACAGAAGCGGCAGGTCGTTCAGCAAGGCGGCATAGGGTTCAGAACGGGAAATGGAGGTCCGGCATCCGCCGAGCCGGACCTCCATGCGGCCGGGCTCCCCTATCCCGTCAGGCCGCGATAGATGGCGGGCAGAGCCGCCGGAAGCTTTGAAATATCTCCGACAACCGCATAACCGTTGCGTCCGAACATCGTCGGGAGATAGGATTTCGCATCCTTGTCCACCGTCACGGCGAAGACGTTGACGCCAAGGCGCCTTGTTTCCTGCACGGCGCGGCGGCTGTCTTCCATCGCGAAACGCCCCTCGTAGTGGTCGATATCGTTGGGCTTGCCGTCGGTCAGCACGAGAAGCAGCCGGGTCCGGTTGGGGCGTTTCGCGAGGTCCGCCGTGGCGTGCCGCAGGGCGGCTCCGAGGCGGGTGTAATATCCGGGTTTCAGGCCGGCGATCCGATCCTCGACAACCGGAGAAAGCCGCTCGTCGAAGCCTTTCACGGTCTCGACCCGTACCCAGGAGCGGCACCGGGAGGTGAAGGTGAGGATGGAGTGATCCGTGCCGCAGGCGGCCAGGCCCTGCGCGAGGACGAGCAGCGCCTCCTTCTCGACATCCAGGACCCGCCGGTTGTCGATCCAGGCGTCGGTCGAGAGGGAGACGTCGACGAGAATGGTGACGGCAAGATCGGGCGTGCGCTGCCGGCTTGCCACATGGATACGGTCGGTTGCCTGCCCTCCGGCCAGGAGGTCGGTCCGGCGCCGGACGACGGCGTCGAGATCGAGTTCCACGCCGTCGAGCTGCGATTTGAGCATTTCCTGGCGCGGCCGCAGGATCTCGAACTGCTTGCGCACCTTCCTCGCCAGCGCCTTCGTATCCTCCGATATCTCGAGGCGGTCGCCGCTACCCGAGGTCGGGACGGCAAGGACCCGGCAATGGTTCTTCAGATAGGTGGCCTTTCGGTAATCCCATTCGGGATAGGTCAGCTCGGCGGCGATTTCCTTCAGGTCGACCATTTCGGGCGGAAGGTCGAGATCAAAGTGGAAACGCGAGGAGGGGCGTTCCTTGCGGCGCCCGAGGACCATCTCGTCGAGATCCTCGGCGGCCTTGCCGTCTTCCTCGGGCTTGTCGTCGGTCGGCCGGTCGACATTGACCATTTCCGTCATCGCCAGGATTTTCTCGAAGCGGTTGAGGATGAACGGGCTTCGTTCGGAGCGCTTCTCGTCCTCCCGCTCGCGCTGCGCGCTGAACCTTCTCTTTCCCGCCGAACCCTGCGGATCGCCGAGCGGGGTTTCCGAGTCCTCCGCCGAAGAACGACTTTCCTCATGGGATAAGAATTCCGGCCAGAGCGGCACATCCATCATCGGCTGGTAGCCGGGCGGGGCATGGCGGGGGAAGATCGCGCTTGGCGTGTTGTCCGGCAGGCCGGCGCCTGCCCGCAGCAGGCTGATGATCCTGTTTTCCAGCAGCCGTTCCACCGAGGGAAGCCTGCCGCGACGACGTTCAGTAAGCGTTGCCTGACATAAATCTCGATAGACCGGACGCAGGCCGGGAAATGCGGCAAGCGTGTCGTCCACATTGGAGATTGCCATATGCAGCCGCTCAAGATCCCGTGCGAGGAGATCCGACGAGGCTGGGCGGGTCTCGGGTAATGTAGCGATTGCCGCCGTCAGCCAGACGTACAATGCTCGGTTCAGGCTGCGGTCCGGAAAGAAGTCGATGACCTCGGGCAGCATTGCGCGGGCGAAATCCCGGCCGGAGCGGGCAATCCGCTCCTCGCCGAGCCCCACAAGCTGGCGAAGCTTCAGGCGATGTTTCGACGTGCGCTGGTGGGCCGCCACGAGCTGGATTGCGTGATCGCCCCCGAACCCGCGGAAGCAGGATGCGAGGACGGGTTTCATCTCGTCCAGCGTCACCGCCTGCTCGGGATAGCGCGGCAGGCTTCGTGTCTGGCCGACCAGGCGGTGCCAGGCCTTGCCGACGGTTTCTTCCAGCTCGAGAAAGTCCAGCATCATAGCACCTCAGGCAACGACGGCATTCGCCACTTCGATCAACGCCGCACGCACGTCCGGATCGTCGGTCAGCGGCTCGATCATGGCAGCCCGTATCGCACGGCGCGGATCGAGCCCGCTTTCGATCAGCGTGGCGCAGTAGACGAGCAGGCGCGTTGAAACGCCCTCCTCCAGGTCGTGTCCCTTCAAGGCTCGCAGGCGATGAGCAAGGCTTACCAGCGGCACGACGTGCCGTTCGGAAAGGCCGCTTTCGGCGGCAACGATCGCCACTTCCTGCTCCCGGGGAAGGAAGTCGAACTCTATGGCGACGAAGCGCTGTTTGGTCGAAGGCTTCAATGCCTTGAGGATGTTCTGGTAGCCGGGGTTGTAGGAGACGACCAGCATGAACTCCGGCGGTGCCTCCAGCACCTCACCGGTTCTTTCGAGCGGCAGGATACGGCGGTCGTCGGTCAAGGGGTGGATGACGACGGCGACATCCTTCCGCGCTTCGACGATTTCATCGAGATAGCAGATGCCGCCGCCGCGCACCGCCTTCGTCAGGGGGCCGTCCACCCAGATGGTTTCGCCGCCCTTCAGGAGGAACCGGCCGGTCAGATCGGCGGCAGCCAGATCGTCATGGCAGGAAACGGTCGCAAGCGGCAGTCCGAGACGCTCGGCCATGTGGCAAACGAAGCGGGTCTTTCCGCATCCGGTCGGACCTTTCAAGAGAAGCGGAAGCTGCCGCTTCCAGGCCGTTTCGAACAACTCGCATTCGTTGCCCGCGGGAATGTAGTGCGGGATTGGTCCGGCCTGGGCCGGCTTTATCGGAGAAATCATGGTCATCGGAATGTCCTGATCTTTGGAGGGATGGAGGAACGCGGCTCCGTCGGTGGAGAAGACGGAGCCGCGCTGCATCATTCGGCCGGCTGGATGCTTGGCGTCCCGGCTGGGTGCCGTTCGCGGCCCGGGACGAACAGGGCCCAGAGGAACATCAGCGCCGAGATGAGCACGAAGACGCCCGATCCGAGCCGGACCCAATAGAAGATCGCCAGCTGATCCTGGACATCCATGAAGCTTTCGCCAAGGACGCGCTGCAGGTGCACCTGGAGGACGCCGGCGAAGGTCAGCGCGAAGGTCATGACCGACATCGCGGTGCACATGATCCAGAAGCTGACCATCGAAAGCACCTGGTTATAAGGGCTGCGGCCCCGAAGTTCCGGCACGGCGTATGCCATGACGGCAAGGTTCAGCATGACGTAGGCGCCGAAGAAGGCGAGGTGGCCGTGGGCGGCGGTGAGCTGGGTGCCGTGGGTATAATAGTTGACCGAAGACAGCGTGTGCAGGAAGCCCCAGACGCCCGCGCCGAAAAAGGCCATGACCGAGCAGCCGATCGACCAGAGAAGTGCGGCGCGGTTCGGATGCTTGCGCCCGGCCTTCCAGGTCATCACGAAAGTGAAGACGACCATGGTGAAGAAGGGCGCCACTTCCAGCGTCGAGAAGAGCGAGCCGATCCACTGCCAGTAGCCGGGGGCGCCGATCCAGTAGAAATGGTGGCCGGTGCCGAGAATGCCGGAGAACAGGGCAAGGCCAACGATCACGTAGAGCCATTTTTCGACCACTTCGCGGTCGATGCCGTTCAGCTTGATCATCAGGAAAGCCAGCACCGAGGCCATGATCAGTTCCCAGACGCCCTCGACCCACAGATGGACGACATACCACCAGTACATCTTGTCGAGCGCCAGATTGACCGGGTTGTAGAAGGCAAACAGGAAGAAGATCGCAACGCCCCAGAGGCCGAAGATCAGGATGTTGGTGACAACTGTCTTGCGGCCCTTGAGCACCGTGAGCGTGATGTTGAACAGGAACATCAGAGCGACGACGACGATGCCGACCTTGATGAGGAACGGCTGTTCCAGAAACTCGCGGCCTTCATGATAGTGGAACAGATAACCGACCACGGCGATCGCCGCCGCGACGAGGAAAAGCCAGAACTGCACAACCGCGATCCTGGTGCTGAACAGCTCCGTTTCGGCCTCCTCGGGCAGGAGATAGTAGGTCGAGCCCATGAAGCCCATCAGCAGCCAGACGATGAGCGCGTTGGTGTGGACCATCCGCACGATGTTGAAGGGCAGCAGTTCCGAAAGCGTGTTCGGCAGGACGTAGATCGTTCCCGCCAGGACGCCGAACAGGACTTGGGCGATGAACAGCCCGAGCGCGCCGTAAAAATACAGCATCGCGACCTTCTGGGTTTGATATTTCATGTGTTTTTCCCTTCCCGTGAGATCAGCCGGCATCGTTCGGCGGCCAGTTCTGGGTCTTGATCCTGCTCGTCCATTCGAGGAAGTTGGCCAGATCTTCGAGTTCCCGTTCCGTCAGGTTGAACTGCGGCATCTGCCGCCTGCCTTCGATGCCGCTCGGTTGCGCGGCCATCCAGGCCTTCAGCGTCGCGCGGGCTGTGTCCGGATCGGTATCGCCGCCCCAGCGTTTCCACACATTGCCGACCTCGGGTGCGAAATAGGCGCCTTCCCCGAGTATCGTATGGCAGTTGATACAGGCGTTCTTTTCCCAGACGTGTTTGCCGCGCCCGACGGAATCCGAAAGCGTGGCTTCGTCCGTGGACGTGGTTCGCATGTAGTAGTGACTGTGGGCGGTAAGCCCGAGAAAGATTGCGAAGAAGAACGCGGAGCCGCCGTAAAAGACGTTACGTGCCCCGGTCTTTGTGAGGCGTTCTGCCATCCTCATGTCCCCTTTGTGCGGATGCCTTGCGGGTTGCTGCGGGGCCACATCCGCGAACGCGGACGATGACCCGTGAAGCTTCTATGAGCGGCTTTCCGGAAGCGTTCTTTGCGATTTACCAAACAAAAAAGCGTTGCTCCGCGAAGTCCGCTATTTTTTCTGAGGGTAAGCGTCTGCTTTCCTTGCGCTGGCGGGCGCGGCCCTAGAGAAGGGTGGCCAGTACGACCTTGCTCAGCGACAGGGCAGAGAAGAAGATCGGCCAAATCATCAGCGCGCGAGCCAGGTTGGGCCGCATCCCCCGCAGGTCCATGAAGTCGAGCACGATGAGCCGTATCTTGGCGATGGTCATGACGAGGATGACGGCAAGTGTCGCCGCCGGTATCACCTCATGCTTCCATTGCGCGGCGATCAATGCGCCGACGATGCCGAGCATCATGATCCAGTTGGCGCTGCCGAAGAGTTTCGAATCGTCCATTCCGGCCTCCTAGCTCGGATAGATCAGGGGGAACATCACCAGCCAGACGATGTCGATGACGTGCCAGATGGTCGTCAGTGTGACGATCGTCGACCGTTCGAGCCTGATCGCGGCCAATACGAAGAGGGTGGCCACGAACGCGACATGGGCGAGGTGGAAGCCGGTGATGAGGAAGTAGAGCTCGAAAAAGGTCTGCAGGTTCTCGTCCCCTGCCGCCGTCCATTCGGAACTGTACTCGGCGAATTTGAGGGCGACGAAGAGGAATCCCAACAATGCCGCGCCGAGCAGGAACAGGCGCTGCCGGCGAGGTTTTCCCTGGGAGCTGGCGGCAAGCGCCGCCTGCCAGCTGCTCGCCAGCAGCACGACCGTGTTGAGCCCCGCCAGCCGCGGCGCGAGATGGAGCTTTGCGAGCGCAAAACTTTCCGGGTGCAGCATGGACATGACGACATAGCCGGTCAGCAGGATGCCGAACGCCGCAAGCTCGCCCCAGACGAGCACCCAGAGAAGAAGGTCGCCGCCTTCATCCCTCTCTTCGCTGGTCGAGATTGCCGCCATTCCGAAACCTCCGGTATTCTTCCGTCCCGGAAAATGGAGGCAATACAGATCCGGCTCTTTGTCATATCGCAAAGAAACGGCAGATAGAGGGGGTAGGATGACGGCAAACCAAGGATTTGCCATGTCTGATGCACAAGTCGGCCTTCTGATGGCCGCCCCGATCATTGTCATATTCGCCATCGCCCTGAAGCGGATGGGTGTCCTGCAGGGCTACAGCTCGCTGGCGGCGGTCGTGTTTTCCGTGGCGATTGCGGGCGTTCTCTTCTGGCAACAGTAGCGGCCGTGCCATGACGCAGTTTCTGCTGGCTTTCGTGGCCTTCATCACCCTGCATTCGATTCCGGCAGTCCCGAAAATCCGCGGCGCGCTGATCGGATGGATGGGGCACGGGAGCTATATTGCCGCCTATTCCGTCGTCTCGACAGCGGCCCTGGCCTGGCTCTTCCTGTCCGCTCTGAGCCTGGATTACGTGGAAATCTGGCAACCGAGGTCGTGGCAGGCCTGCCTTGCCTTCGTGCTATCGCCGATCGGGCTTTTCCTGGTTCTTGCCGGTCTGTTCAGCCGCAATCCCTTCTCGATCTCGTTCCGCAAGGGAGGCGAGCCGGATGCAATCGTGTCCGTCACGCGCCACCCGGTTCTCTGGGGTTTTCTCTGCTGGTCGGTCGGGCACATTCCTGCGAACGGAGATTTGCGTTCGCTGCTTCTGTTCGGCGGCTTCGCCGCCTTTTCCTCCGCCGGCTTGTTCATGCTCGAAAAGAGGGCACGCCGATCGTTAGGCCCCGCTTGGCCGGTGGCCTCGTCGCAGACTTCCGTCATTCCGTTCGCAGCTGCGATAAATGGTAAGTCTCTAATTACAGTAGACGTGCCGATGGCTGCCGCTGCGCTTTGCGCGGCAGCGTTGCTCGTCTGGCTTCTCGGCGGGGGGCATGCGGCTTTGGTGGGCGCGGATCCGCTTCTGTTTCTTGGCGCCTGATCGCCTCGCGAGGCAAGTGCTCAAGCTCGACTATGAGCCGTATCGCGGGCACGCGCGACCCATGCAGCACCTTCGCGGGCATGATGAAAGCCGTTCGACAAAGCGGCGGTGGGATAGATCTCGCGCAGCAGCGTGATCGCCTCGTCCGCGTCCAATGCGTTATCGAGCACGGCGCGGTAGAGCTTTGCGACCACCACCATGTCGCAGTCATGCGGCGACAGGCGGATCGCCGAGTTACCGCATGCGGCGAGGCCGGCGAGTTCGCCCAGCAGGGCCTGGCAGGTGTGGGACACGGTCTGCACACCGTTGAGCGCGAGGAAAGATTGTCGGTCAAGGTTCTTCACCGGCAGGCCGTCCGGATCTTCGCCGCAGACGAACTGGCAATTGTCCTTGATCTTGCCCTTGGATCTCGCATGAGCGCATCGCGCCGAGATGGCGAGCGGCATGCGGCCGAAGGCGAAGACCTCGAATGCGACTGCGGGCGCGTCGGCGACGATCTTCTCGACCGACGTGAAGGGGAGTTCCGGCGGCAGGCAGATGCTGGTCGCTCCCCGGCCGGCGAGCAGCTTGGCCGTCGGCGCGTTGTAGACGTTGACCAGGGGGCCGATGCTGTGGGGCTTGCCGTTCAGCAGTCCGAGGGCGGAGAGGTCGTTGGCTTCGATCATATATTCGCTGTCGGCGACGAGATCCCGGATCTGCCGGCTCTCGCGCTCCAGGGTGACGAGCGACAAAGTCGAAAGAGCCACGGTCTTGCCCGCAGCTTCCAGTCTCTCGATCACCTCGGCGATATGCGGTTCGATGAAATGCTGTCGCTTGGAACAGACGGTTTCGCCGATCACCACGCGTTCTATCGGCGCCTCGTCGGCGATGCGGAAATGAAAATCGCGCCATTTGGGGCCGTTCCAGAGATAATAGACGGGTCCCATCGTCAGGGAGGGCGAAATGGTGCGGTGCATGCTCATCTCCAGCGCTTCTCATAGGCGCCCGACGTGGTCTTCTGGCCTTCGCTCAGGCCACGCAGGCGCAAAGCAAAGCGCTTCGCCTTGTATTCGCCCAGCCGCTCGAACAGGTCAGGATGTTCTTTCAGGACGCGCTGAAACAGCAGTCCTGTCGCCCGCTCGATCGCGGCAAGTGGCATGTGGGCCAAGGGGATGGCGAGTGCGCGGGGAAATTCCATATTCATGCGTCCTGCCGAAATGCAGGCGCAGGCTATCGGTTGCGGGAGCGGCCGTGCTTGAGCCAGCGCAAAGAGGAACGATGGTTCTTTGAAAGGCCCGTGAGCGCCAATTGCAGCACGCCCGCGCTAGGTGTCAGGATCCGCCGGATCGGCCTCTCCTGCGGACGAAGGTCACGGCCTCGTTCTGAACCTCGCCTTCGTTGTTGAGGACGGCGCGCCAGACACGGTTTCCGAGACGAACGCTCAGGCGGGACGTTCCGATATCCTCGGCCTCGCCACGCTCGACCGTGCTTGTCACGAGACCCTGGCGGATTCTCTGCCGGAAATCGTCGCGAGACAGCCCGAACCGACCGGCAATCTCACCGGATTCCAGGATGAAGTCGCCGTTAGGGTCGCGTTCGATATGCATCGCTCTTCCTCAGGTCGACGGTGTTGCGGCAAGGTTTGCCGGTTCAACGCCTTTTTACGTTCTACGACACTGGTTGAAACCTTGGAAAGCCGTTTGCCGATAATGGTTTTGTCACAAGTGTCCGGCCGGTCACGACGAAGTCCCGTCGAGGCCGAGCGATGCCCATATCCGGTCGACCTTCTCGATGATTTCGGGGGACATTTCGAGAATCCGGCCCCATTCCCGAGCCGATCTTGGTCGTGGCATCCAGCCCAAGCTTGCCGCCGAGGCCCGGCTGTGGAGAGGCGAAGTCGAGGTAGTCGATCGGCGTGTGTCTGCGACCATGAGGTCGCGGCCGGCATCGAAACGGGTGGAAATGCCCACATGATGTCCGGCCAGCTTCGCACATCGATATCCGGATCGACCACGATGATCAGCTTGGTGTAGCTGAACTGCGGCAGCATGGACTAGAGGCCCATCATGATGCGTCGGGCATGGCCCGGATAACGCTTGTCGATCGACACCACCATGGTTCGATAGGAACAGGCTTCCGGTGGCAGCCAAAGATCCCGGATCTCCGGGAACTGGCGCCTGACCAGCGGGATGAAAATCTCGTTCATGGCTTCGCCCAGCCTGGACGGCTCGTCCGGCGGTCGTCCGGTATAGGTGGAGAGATAAACCGGATTGCGGCGCATCGTGATCGCCGAAAGGGAAAGCACCGGGAAGCTTTCGACGGCGTTGTAATAGCCGGTGTGATCGCCATAAGGTCCCTCGTCCGCCATCTCCGTAGCGGAAACCGTGCCCTCGAGGACGATCTCGGCCTCCGCGGGGACGGGGAGAGGTACGGAAAACGCAGGCGCAACCGCCTGACGCCTGTCTTTGAGGACGCCAGCAAAATTCAGTTCGCTCATTTTGTCCGGCAGCGGCATGACGGCCGCGAGGATTGTCGCCGGGTCGGCGCCGACAACGACCGCCACCGGCATGTCGCGGCCGAGCGCCTGCCACATCCTGTGGTGCCTTGCACCGCCACGATGAGCGAGCCAGCGGATGATCAGCCGGTCCTTGCCGAGCCTCTGCATCCGGTAGACGCCGACATTGACATCTGCCGGATCGTCCGGCGCCTGGGTGATCGCCAGCGGCCAGGTCACGAGGGAGGCGGGCTCGCCGGGCCAGCAGGACTGGATCGGCAGCCGGTCGAGATCGATATCGGCGCCTTGCCAGATGATCTCCTGGCACGACGGGTGCGAAACCGAGCGAGGGTTCAGCGAGAGCGCCGCCCTTAGCTGCGGAAGTTTTCGCCATGCGTCGAGCATCGATCTGGGCGGCCGCGGCTCGCGCAATTCGCTCAGGAAATCGGCAAGCCCCGTTATGCCGCCAGCTCCGAGCCCAAGGCCCCACTCTATTCTCTCGCGGGTTCCAAACAGGTTGGCGACGAGCGGGATTGCGAGGGTATTGCCGCCGGCATCGACCGGCTTTTCGAAGAGCAGCGCCGGCCCTTCTTCCACAAGAACCCTGCGGTGGATCTCGGTGATCTCATGGACCAGCGAAACGGGCCGCGATATCCGCTTCAGCCGCCCCTGCTTTCCAGAAGGGCTACGAAATCCTGGAGATTGCCGTAGTGGCGGGGAATTGTGGCATCTGCTTTCATGCCCCCAGATTGAGAAGAAAGAAGCGGCTGTCTTTGCGCTTGCGCAAATGATTAGACGCCGCCAACCTCGCTCAGAGCCTGTGGCCCGTCACCTTGTCGAAGAGGTGGACCTGCTTCGCGTCGATCGCGATACAGACCGTGTCGCCGAACCTGACATCGATGCGCTCGCGGAAAAGGCAGGAAAGCTGCTCGCCGCCGCAATCGAGCTTTGCAAAGATTTCCGAGCCGGTGCCTTCGACGATCGCCGCGCGGCCCTGGATGCCCTGATCGCTGGCGCGGATGTGCTCCGGCCTGATGCCGTAGACGAGCGGGCGGCCACCCGCGTTGACCGGCGAGACTTCCGCCGGAAGCGGCAGGATCAGCCCCTTTTCGGCGCGGAAAACGCCTTCCTCGATCTTGCCGTCCAGAAAGTTCATGGCCGGCGATCCGATGAAACCAGCGACGAAGAGATTGGCCGGTCGGTCGTACAGTTCCAGCGGAGCGCCGACCTGCTCGATATTGCCGTCATGCAATACGACGATCTTGTCGGCCATGGTCATGGCTTCGATCTGGTCGTGCGTCACGTAGATCGTCGTCGTGCCGATGCGCTGGTGCATGGCCTTGATCTCGCTGCGCATCACAACGCGCAGTTTCGCGTCGAGGTTCGAGAGGGGCTCGTCGAAGAGAAACACCTGCGGATTGCGGACGATCGCCCGGCCCATGGCGACGCGCTGGCGCTGGCCGCCGGAAAGCTGGCGGGGGTAGCGTTGAAGCAGGTTTTCTAGGCCGAGGATCGCGGCCGCCTTCTTCACACGCTCTGCGGTATCGGCGGGGTTCGCACGCTTGAGCTTCAGCGCGAAGCCCATGTTGTCTTCCACCGTCATATGCGGATAGAGCGCGTAGTTCTGGAACACCATGGCAATGTCGCGGTCGCGGGCCGGCAGGTTGCTGACTTCGCGGGCGCCGATGCGGATCTCGCCGCCGCTGACCTCTTCGAGGCCGGCGACCATGCGCAGCAG
Source organism: Neorhizobium sp. T6_25 (assembly GCF_002968555.1). Lineage (NCBI taxonomy): Bacteria > Pseudomonadati > Pseudomonadota > Alphaproteobacteria > Hyphomicrobiales > Rhizobiaceae > Neorhizobium > Neorhizobium sp. T6_25. The sequence goes on along the minus strand of NZ_PVBL01000017.1, from coordinate 20,892 downwards.
CGTGGACTTGCCGCAGCCCGAGGGACCGACGAGAACCACGAACTCCCCGTCGGCGATATCGACGCTGAGGTCCTGGATGACGTTGACCGCGCCGAAGCGCTTCTGGATGTTGTGAAGGGTGACGGTTGCCATGAAATTCGATCCTGTTTGTGAGCCTGCTCAGCCGCCCTTGACCGCGCCGGCCGTCAGGCCTGCGACGATCTGCTTCTGGGCGAACAGGGTGAGTACCAGCACGGGGAGGGTGACGATCAGCGCGGCCGCGGCGAGCGGTCCCCAGCTGACCTGTTCGAAGGAAAGCATGTTGTAGACGGCAACGGGCAGCGTCCGCGTGGTGCGGCTTGCAAGCACGATGCCGAAGACGAAGTTGTTCCAGGAGAAGATGAGCGCCAGGATGAAGGCGACGACGATGCCGGGCTTGGCAATCGGCAAGGCCACGAGGCGGAATACCTGCCAGGGCGTCGCGCCGTCGATGCTGGCAGCCTCCTCGAGTTCCATCGGCGTCGTCTCGAAATAACCGATCATGATCCACACGACGATCGGCACGGTGACGACCAGGTGGATGATGATTTGCGGCCAGAGCGTGCCGAGCAGGTTCAGCCACTGGAACAGCAGGAAAAGCGGAATGAGGAAGGAAAGGCCGGGCGTCATGCGGGCGATCATGATGACCATCGCTGCCTTGTCCGCCTTCAACCGTGCGATGCCGTATCCCGCCGGCACGCCGATGATGAGCGCCAGCAGCGTCGCGGCCCCCGTCACCAGCACGGAATTCCAGAAATACAGGAAGAAATTGTTCTCGCGGAACACCTGCACATAATTCGACCAGGCGAAGTTTTCTGGGATGAGGATCGGTGGATAGGCACCGTTGTCGATCTCGTACTTGAGCGACAGCGAGATCATCCAGAGGAAGAACAGCACGACCGGCGACACCATGACGAGGGCCGCGAACAGGAGGCCGATGCGATCGAGCGTCTTGCGTCTGATGAGGGGGCGTTTGGTGAGAGCGTGTTCCATCAGCGCGTCTCCATGTCCGACCAGTTCGTCCGCGCGCGGACCATCATCAGCAGGAAAGAGAGCGCGACGATGATCACGAAGAAGACGACCGCCATCGCCGAGCCGTAGCCGATGTCGTAATAGGCGAAGGCGGTGTTGTAGAGGTAGATATTGATCGTCTCGGACGCCGTACCCGGTCCCCCTTGCGTCATCGCGTAGATGATGTCGAAGCTCTTGATTGCGTCGATCGAGCGGATGATGACGCCGATCATCAGGAAGGGTGCGATCATCGGGAGCGTCAGGTAACGGAATTTCTGCCAGGCGTTGGCGCCGTCGATCTCGGCGCTCTCATAGGGTTCGCGGGGAAGTGCGGCGAGGCCGCCGAGCACGATCAGCATGATCAGCGGCGTCCATTGCCAGGTCTCGACGAGGACCAGCGAAGGAATGACGCTGTAGCGGTTGTAAATCCATTCCTGCGGGCCGATGCCGACCAGCGACAGCAGATAGTTGAGGACGCCAAGCTGCGGATGGTACATCATGGTCCAGACGAGTGCGATGGCGACCGGGGTCGCCATCATCGGCATGACGAAGACGCCGCGCAGAAAGCCTCTCCCCGGAAATTGAGCATCGAAGATAAGTGCTGCGAGCGTGCCGAGAAACAGCGGTGCCACGACCGCCAGCACCGTGAAGATCAGCGTGTGCCAGAGCGATTCCCAGAAGCGGAAATCGGTCGCCAGCCGGATGTAATTGTCCAGCCCGGCGAAGGTCTGCTCCTGTCCCAGCGTCCAGCTGTTCACGCTCATCCAGAGGGTGAAAACCCACGGGAAGACGATGACCGCGCCGATGACGATGAGGGCGGGAACGACGAAAGGCCAGTAATTGGGAGCAAGCCTGCTCGGCTTGCTCCTCTTGTTACCGGTTTCCGTCCGTGCTGTTTCGATGCTCACGGAGGCCATTATCCCTCGCTCTTGGCAAGTACCGGTTCGAACTGCGCCGTTGCCGTCTTGAGCTCCGTCGCCGGGTCGGCACCGCCGATCATGTTGGTGAGACCGACGCCGTAGATGTCGCGGAATTCCGTGACCGGGATGATGACCGGCAGCGCAAGCTGCGACACCTTGCCGGAAGCAGCGACCGCATCCACCCATGCGCTCGGCATGGTGACGCCCTTGCGGACTTCCGCGTCGGCGAGGATGGATTGGCGGAAGGGAACGCCGGCACCGGCCTGCAGCAGGCGTGCGCCCATCTCCTTCGAGATGACCCACTGGCAGAACAGATAGGCGGCTTCCTTCTTCTGGCTGCCGGCGGTGACGCCGATGCCATCGCCGAAGGTGGCGGCCGCCTGCGCCTTCGGTCCCTTCGGCATGACGCCGTAGCCGACCTTGCCGACGACACGGGACTTCTGCGGGTCTTCGAGCGGCGGAGCAAATCCGACGCCATCCAGCCACATGCCGACCTTGCCCTGCAGGAAGGCAGACTGGGCTTCCGCCCAGTTGAAGCCGGAGATGCCGGCCGGGGCCGACTTGGTCATCAGGCGCTGGTAAAGCTTGGCGGCTTCGACGGCCTCGTCGGAGGTCGTGCGCAGCTTGCCGTCAGGCCCGATCGCCGTCGCGCCGTAGCCGAGCATCAGCGCCGTCCACACCGGAACGTTGGCGTTCTTCAGGCCGCGGGCGACGAAGCCGTAGGTATTGGTGGTCTTGTCGGTCAGCGCTTCCGCTGCCGCTGCCATTTCATCGAAGGTCTTGGGATAGGCGAGGCCCTTCTTCTCGAAGAGTTCCTTGTTCCAGTAGACGATCCAGTAGTCGACCGAGAAGGGCAGGGAGCGCAGCTTGCCGTCCTTGTCCTTGGCAAAGGTGAGGCCGGCTTCGGCGAAATCGCTTTCGCTCAGCGACGGGTCGGTGAGCGTCGGATCCTTCAGGAAGCCGCTGATATCGGCAAGCCAGCCGCCCTTTTCGAACTGGCGCTTCTGGACGTGGTAGCTCAGGTGGATGACGTCGAAGCTCGGCTTGCCGGACGAGAGCTCGATCGTCGCCTTCTGGCGCTGCTGCTGTTCCGGGGTCGCTTCGGCATTGACCTTGATGCCGGTCAGGGCCTCGAACTCGGCCAGGTATTTGATGATGGTGTCGCCGCGCGGGCTTTTGACGAGGTTCACTTCCAGTGTGGTGCCGGCGAAGCGCTTCCAGTCGACGGCGGCCGAGGCCGGATGCGAACCGACCAAACCGGCGGCGCCGAGCGCGGCCGAACCGGCCAGGAAACTGCGGCGGGTAGGCTTCCAGAACGAAGATGACATGCTATTTCCTCCTCCTAATGCGCCGGATACCCTTGTCTCCGGCTGCTTTTTCTAAAGTCTGATCGCGCGATCCCTCGCGTGATTGATATGGGCGACGAGTGCTGCGACCGCTTCCTCCACGGAGCGTCGCTCGATCGCTTCGAGCACTTTCAGATGCTCGTTCATGACGGGGCCGACCCGGCCGTCGATGCGGAACCGCTCCTGCCTGATCAGCCGCATCTTGATGGAATTCACCCGGTAGACGTTCGAAATGATGGTGTTGCCGAGCGCGTCGATAAAGGCGTCGTGCATGCCCCAGTCGACCGCCTGCGCATGGAGTTCCAGCTCACGGCTGTCGTTGCCGCCCTGGATCGCCTGAACGATCTCGCGATGCTCTTTCAAAAGCCTGGCGACCGCCTGGTCCGGGGCCGATTGGGTGAACAGTGCAACGGCTTCCTTTTCCAGGAACAGGCGAAGCTGGAAGGCTTCACGGATGAGGTTGAGGTCGATATGGGCGATCTGCAGGCCGCGCTGCGGTACTGTCTTGATCAGTCCCTCCGCCTCCAGCCGCGGCACGAGTTCGCGGATTGCGCCAAGCGTCAGGCCCGTCAATTCCACCAGCCGACGTTGGGAGACGAACTGGCCCGGGCGAACGTCGCGCGCCAGAAGATGGCGCGTAAAGCTCTCGTAAGCCTTCTCCCTCAGCGTCGGCTGCTCCTCGACCGGACTTTCCGTGGGGCGCGCCTGATCCATGGTCTTCAGGCCGCCTTGGAACGGAACAGGGTGTCGAAGGCCGATGACAACAGGCGCTGACCCTCGTCGGTGATCGAAAGAAGCGGCGGCCGCACCGTCAGCCACGACGGCTCGTTCGAAAGATGGGCGATCATCACCTTCACGGCCGGAATGACGGGATATTTCAGCAATTCCACAACGAGATCGACGACCCGCTGATCGTCCTCGCCATCCACGGCCATGCGCCGAACTTCGCGCGGGGCGAAGTTTGCGACGCCGGAGATCGCACCCTGTCCGCCGAGACGCACGCCCTGGGCCAGATGCCGCTCATCGCCGATCAGGATGATGAGGTCGCCATGTTCCTTGAGGAGCTTTTCGGTAAAGGCCCACTCGCCCCCGGAATCCTTTACCCCTGTGACAATGCCGGGAAATGCCTGGCGAAGCCGGCCAATCAGCGCGTGGCTGAGCGGCACCATCGTGACCGACGGGATGTGGTAGACGATGATGTCGCGGGCCTTGTCGCCCAAAAGGGCGAAGACCGTGGAGAACCAGCCGAACAGGCCTTCGTCGCTGACATTCTTGAAATAGGAGGGCGGGGCCAGAAGAATGTTGCGCGCACCCGCCGACAGGGCGTGTGCGGCCTGTTCTGCGGCGTCCCCGGCTGCGTCGACGAGAACACCCGCAACGATCTGGCGCGGCGCGATGCCGCCCGAAATCATGGCGGCGAGGACCTTGTCCCGTTCGCTATTGCCGATCGAGGCGCCTTCACCGGTCGTGCCGAAAACCGTGACGCTGTCGCAGCCGGCATCGAGGCTGCGGCGAGCTTGGGTGACCATCGCGTCGAGCACGATCTTGCCATCTTTGTCAAAAGGGGTCGCGAGTGCGACGGAGAGCCCGAAACGCATATTGGTTTATTTATCCTCCCAGTGTTGGTCCAATGCTTGCATACTGACATGTTAGAAATCAAGTGAGTAATTTGCTTGGAGTTGAAGGGTGAGCCCTGGCTACTGTTCGTTGGTGGGTTTCGAGGGACGTTCGGTCATCGCCACATCCCTCGAGGTCGCGTCAGCTCAGGCCGAGGACGAACCGCTGTCCGCCCATGTTCACTTCGATCCTGCCTGGTTCCGCGACCGGGATCAGTCCGCACAACGTGCCCGTCGTCATCACCTGTCCGGCCTTGAGCATGGAAAAGGAGGAGAGCTGTTTCTGGTTCGCCAGCACGACCATGGTCTTCAGCGGGTCGCCGTCGGAGTGCACCGCCGGCTTGTCGAAGCCGGACTGACCGTCGATGAAAACCGACAGCTGACCGATCGATGCGCCTTCGTCGAGCAGGCTCCGGTCCAGCGGCGGGCCGAGGACATACCCGACATTGCTCATCATGTCGGCGGCGGCGAGGGCCGGATCGCCCCGGGAACCGCCCTGGTAACGGCTGCGAAGAAGTTCCACGCCAATCCGCACCGAACCGATCGCGTCGACGATATCCTTGCGGGTCACTTCGCCGTCGCGGGCCACGACATCCTTGTCGAGCACGAAGGCCAGTTCCACTTCCAGCGAGATGCCCGGCTGATGGGCATGGCTGGTTTCTTCATCGACGGACAGAAGCGGTGCGCTCTGGCAGAAATCACCCTTCAGGGTCAGCTTGGCGCCCTTGAACGGCTGGCCGAGCGCGCGAAAGACGTCCGTCTGCACCGCATACGCATCCGCCAGCGGCAGCCCGAGAAAGGGCTCCGGATCAAGCACGGTCCTCGACGGGATGGCATTGCGAATGGCACTCGCGAGGCGGGCGGGGAGGGTGTCGGCAGGCATGTCCGGCATAGGTTCAGTTTCCTTGGTTTGAAGTGGAAGCCCAGGGGCATTCGCAATTAGTACCAATAGCCGAGCTTTCAAGCATCCCAATAAAATCAATGGATTTTGCACGCTTCAAAATATGCCGACGGCAGTCGCGCATCCGTTCCTCCATCGCCAATCCCAGGCGCAACATGCCGCAGCCGGCGGCTGATGTAAATATATATTTGACGACTGATACTCACACTGATTATATCAGTCCTATAACGAGGAACCTGTTCATGTCGAATGCAGCGCTGAAGGGCATTGTTGCCGCCTCCGTCACGCCGGTGACGGCCGAATTCCGTATCGATACCCTCCGGCTGAAGGCGCATATCGATCATCTCCTGGCAGATGGCTGCAGTTTCATTTCCACGTTCGGCACGACGGGCGAGGGCGCATCCTTTTCGACCGTTCAGAAGCTCGAAGCTCTCAAAACCCTGAAGGCGGGCGGGGTGGATATGGGCCGTCAGATGCCGGCGATCATGACAGCGAGTTTCGACGACGCCGTAACCTCGCTGATCGCCTATGGAGAGCTCGGCTGTCGCGCCGCGCTCGTCCTGCCGCCCTTCTATTACGGAGCGAGCGAGGACGGCATCGCGGCTTTCTTCGATACGCTGATCGAGCGGACCAGAGCGCATACGGAAATCGATCTCGTCCTCTACAATATCCCGCAGCTCAGCCGCGTCCGCTTCACGCAGCCGCTGGTCGCGGCCCTGATACGCAAGCATGGCAGGCGCATCGCCGGGATCAAGGATTCGACCGGGGATCTCGAAAACGGCCTGATGCTGGTGAAGTCCTTCCCGGGGCTTGCCGTCTTTACGGGCGACGACCGGGTTCTGCCGACGCTCGTCAAGGCTGGAGGCGCCGGCATGATCGGCGGCATGCCCAACGTCTTTGCCAATGATCTGAGGGCGCTTTACGACAGTCCCGACGATGCGGGCCTTCTGGAGAAGCAGTCGCGGCGCATCGAGGCAGTGGATGCCTACGGATCGCTCGTTGCCCTCAAGGCGGCTCTTGCCCATTATCGCAACGACGAAAGTCTGGCATATGCGGTGCCGCCTCTGGTTGCTCTCAATCAGCGCGATCGTGCTATGCTCATTGAATTGTTTGAGCGGACGGGTTATCGCGCCGCTGCTTGACCCGCCCGGTACCGCCGGCGATAGGAGACAGATGCGCGCACGTACTGCACCGCCCGGCACCGAACAGCCAGAACTCCGCTCGGTCAAGCAGATCGCCTACGAGCGGTTTCGCGAGGCGCTGTTCGATGGCCGGCTGCGGCCGGGCCAGTTCGTGTCCCAGCGGGAGCTGGTCGCTCTCCTTGGCCTGTCGATCGGCGCTCTGCGCGAGCTGCTGCCGCGTCTGCAATATGAAGGCCTGCTGGTGGTCATGCCGCAGCGGGGCATCCAGATTACCCAGATCGACCTCTCGATCATCCGCCAGGCTTTCCAGGTGCGCATGGCGCTGGAGCGCGAGGCCGTGCTGACGGCCGTCAGGCGGATGCCTGATGTTATCCTCGACGAGCAGGCCAGGCTTCACCAGTCGATCCTCGACGAGGTCCGCAATGCCCCCTCGCGGGATGTCTTCGAGCGCGGCCAGAAGGTCGACGACGGGTTTCACAACCTTCTCGTCGACTCGACCCAGAACGACCTGCTGATCCAGGCCTATGCGGTCAACGCGATCCGCATGCGGCTCATCAAGCTCGACAGGATCAGTCTTTCCGAGCAGGTCCTGCCGCCGGCCTTCGCCGATCATCTGGCAATCATCGACGCCATCAAATCCCGCGATCCGCATGCGGCAGGCGACGCCATCGACCGCCACATCATGCATGCCCGCGAGCGGGCGATCGAGCTCTGACGGGCGGCGGCCCGGTATTTGAATCCTATCGATTGTTTCCAAGGGCTCCGGCCCCCTGCCGGCGTTCTTGATGAATGACTGATCATATCAGTTGGCATAGAAGTTGTCGAACAACATGTTTACAGGTCCGGTTTTTTGTTGCATGGTGAAGCTGTCAGGTATCTGACGCTTTGGGAGAAGCAATTCAGGGGAGGACCGAGCTTTGGCGCGTCTGGAGCTATCCAACGTTTCGAAAAGCTACGGGGCGTTCGACGCCATCACGGACGTATCGCTTGCCATCGAGGACGGGGAATTCGCGGTTTTCGTCGGCCCGTCCGGTTGCGGCAAGTCCACGTTGCTGCGCCTGATCGCGGGGCTCGATCCGATCAGCGACGGCGCGATCAGAATTGGCCCGGACGACGTGACCCGCCGGCCGGCCGGCACGCGGAGTGTGGCGATGGTCTTTCAGTCCTACGCGCTCTATCCGCATATGAGCGTCTACGACAACATCGCCTTTCCGCTGCAGATGGAGCGCCGTTCGAAGGGCGACATCCGCCAGCAGGTCGAGAAGGCCGCCGGCACGGTGCAGCTTTCCACCCGGCTGAAGGACAAGCCGTCGAAGCTTTCGGGCGGCCAGCGGCAGCGCGTCGCGATCGCCCGAGCGATCGTCCGCAAGCCGAAAATCTTTCTGATGGACGAGCCGCTTTCCAATCTCGACGCCGCGTTGCGCATCGAGATGCGCACCGAACTCACCCAGCTCCATAAGGAGCTCGGTGCCACCATGGTCTACGTCACCCACGACCAGTTGGAGGCCATGACCATGGCCGACCGGATCGTGGTGCTGAACGGCGGCCGTGTCGAGCAGGTGGGCAAGCCGATGGACCTATATCACAAGCCGGTAAACCGTTTCGTCGCCGGCTTCATCGGCAGCCCGCCGATGAACATGTTGCGCAGCAGGGTGAAGGCGATCGAAAGCGAATATTATTCCTTCGAGGCTGCCGGCATCGGGACCATTGTCATCGACGGACTGGCGAAGCGCCTCAAGGTCGGCGAGGAGGTCGTCCTTGGCATTCGCCCGGAATTTCTGGCGCCGCATCCGGCCGGCAGCGAGCCGCTGGTGAAGATCGGCCTCGTGCCGCGATCGGTCGAGAGGCTGGGTGCCCAGACGATCGTTCACAGCGCTATCGAGGGGCAGAATTTCACCTGCGTGTTTGCCGGCGACCAGGCCGTCGAGCCGGGCAGGGACCTCAACGTTTATTGCGACGCGGCCAACATCCACGTCTTTGATGCCGCCGGGACCACAGTCGGCCGGAACTGAATCATCGTCGATAAATCGGGAGGAGTTTGCGATGAAGAACGATGTCATGCATGCCATGAGGCCTACACGCCGTGCATTTCTGTCAGGTGCTGCCGCCGGGCTCGCGGGCCTGCCGATCCTGATGTCGGCGTCCGGCCGCGCGCTTGCGGCGGACCAGCAACTGGTTTTCTGGTCTCAGCTCGCGGGCAGCAAGAAGGCCGCCGGTGAAGCGCTCGAAGCCGCCTTCAAGACCGCACGTCCGGAAGTCGCGCTGCAGTCCAGCCTCTATGCCGAGCCGTCGCAGCTCAATGAAAAGATGCTGACGGCGATCAACGGCAATACCGGCCCGGACCTGATCGTCCAGCATTGGGACTACAATCTCACCTATGCTTCGGGCAAGAAGCTCGTCGAACTCGGCAAGGCGCTTCCGAATGTGAAGACGGCCGATCTCGACCAGTCCCTGCTCGCCTACGGCCGTGCCGACGGCGGTCAGTATTCCATGCCGCTTTACGGCACCTCGCGCGGCCTTGGCATCAATCGCAAGCTCATCAGCGAAGCGGGCCTCAATCCGGACAAGGGCCCGCAGAACTGGGCCGAACTTCGCGAATGGGCAAAGGCCGTTACCAAGCGCCCGGGCGGCGGCATGCTGCAGGTCTCCGGCATCCAGCTTTACCAGAACGACCTCGAGGCCTTCGAACTCTTCACGCTGCTGCTGCAGGGGGCGGGCGGTTCGCTGCTGACGGCGGATCTGTCGGCGCCGGGTTTTGCCGGTCCGGAAGGCGTCAAGGCATTGACCTTCCTGCAAGACCTCGTCGTCACCGACAAGATCACCGATGCGGGCTTCGGCGTCGGCCCTGGCGGCATGGCGAACCCGTTCAACCAGCAACGCGCTGCGATGCTGGTCGCGGGCAACTACTCGACCAACAATGCGCTGAAGGCAGGCGTCGAGTTCGACGTCGTGCCTTTCCCGAAGGAGAGCGGCGGTTTCACGTCGCTTGTCGATCCCTTCTGCTTCGCCGTCCGGGCAGGCGCCCCGAACCAGGAAGCGGCGCTCAAGCTTGTCGAGTTTGCGATGTCGCCGGAACAGCAGGTCGCCTTTGCGGTCGCCAGCAAGAACGTGCCGGCCCTGAAGTCCGCCCAGCAGAACAAGGACGTGCAGGCCGACCCCTATCTTTCCAAGTTCATCAAGACCGCGAGCTACGCCCCGCCGACCGCGCCGGCGACGCCCGTATTCTCGCGCATGATGTCACTCGTCGCGCGCGGCGTTCAGGAAGTCATCTTCCAGAAGAACACGCCCGACAAGGCGCTGAAGACTGCCGCCGACGAAGTGCAGACATTGCTCAAAAAAAGCTGAGGAGCAGGTGATGGCGCTTCAGAACTCGACATCCAGGCCGATCAAAACGGTCAGTTTTCATCAGAACTGGAGCGCCTACGCATTCCTCGCACCGGCGCTCGTCATCCTGTTCCTGTCGCTGCTGCTGCCGGCGGTGGCGACGCTGTTGATGAGCTTCACGGACGTCTCGTTCCTGAAGCCGACGAATTTCGTGGGCTTCGACAATTACATCAAGCTTTTCAACGATACGCGCTTCCAGCAAGCGGTCGGCAACACGATCCATTATACGATCGGCGTGACCTTTCCGACCATGGTGCTCGGCCTGCTGGCCGCGGTCGCGCTCAATCAGAACGTGCCGGGGCGCATCGCCTTCCGGACGATCTTCTACCTGCCCGTCCTCACCTCGCTGATCGCGGCCGCCGTCGTCTGGGCCTATGTCTACGAGCCCTATGCCGGGCCGCTGAACGGTGTCCTGACCCGGGTCGGCCTGCCGCCGCAGCCTTGGCTTCAGAACCCCAGCCTTGCAATGAATTCGCTGATCATCATGGCGATCTGGCGCGATTTCGGCACCGCGATGATCATCTATCTGGCGGGGCTCCAGGATATTCCGAACGACCTCTACGAAGCAGCGCGCCTCGATGGGGCGAAGGGCAAGGATATCTTCCTGCGCATCACCGTGCCGATGCTGAGTTCCGTCACCTTCTACCTGCTGATCATCCTGATCGTGCAGACCTTCCAGGTGTTCGGCGCGATCTACGTGATGACGCAGGGCGGGCCGCTCGGCTCCACGGAAACCGTCGTCTACCAGATGTATCAGACGGCCTTCGGCTATACCGAGTTCGGTTATAGCGCAGCCATGTCGACGATACTCTTCCTGACCATCCTGGTGTTCTCGATCATCGGGACCCGGATCATGCGGAGGAAAGACGCATGACCGACCTTGCGCAGCCTGCCGCGATGGAACGACAGATCACGGCCCGCCGCCGCGGCCGGGAGTTCCCGCGCTTCGACGTGATGAATGTCATCGGGTACCTGCTGCTGCTGTTTGCAGCGCTCGCCACCGTGATGCCTTTCCTCTGGATGGTCTCGACCTCGTTCAAGGGCGACCAGGAAATCTTCCGGTTTCCGCCGAGTTTCGTTCCGGACGGCCTGCGATGGCAGAACTATCTTGACGCCATGGCGTCGCCGGATGTCGGCCGGCAGCTGGTGAACAGCCTGATCTACGCGCTGGGCTCGACCGTTTCGAACCTCGTCTTCTGCTCGCTGGCCGGTTACGCGCTTGCCCGCATGCAGTTTTCCGGCCGCAACCTGATCTTCGCGCTGGTCGTCGGCCTGCTGATGGTGCCGGCGCAGAGCCAGATCGTTCCCGTCTTCCTGATCGTCCAGAAGATCCCCTTCGCCGGCGGCAACGACTGGCTCGGCAATGGCGGCACCGGCCTTCTCAACACCTATTGGGGCATGATCCTGCCGACTGCGGCGACACCTTTCGGCATCTTCATGATGCGGCAGTTCTTCACCCGCATCCCGATGGAATACGAGGAGTCTGCCAAGCTCGACGGTGCGTCGCCGTTCACGATCTTCCGGCGCATCCTGCTGCCGCTGGCCCGGCCGTCGCTCGCTGTGCTCGGCGTCTTGAGCTTTCAGAGTGCCTGGAACGACTTCGTCTGGCCGCTCATTCTCAATTCGCACCGGGAGATGGCGACCCTGCAGATCGGCCTGCAACTGCTGCAGAGCGGGCCGGATGCGCGCTGGAACGTCGTCATGGCGATGGCGACACTCATCACCCTGCCGGTCATCATCGTCTACCTTCTGGCGCAGCGGCATGTGATCGACGGCGCGGTGACCAGCGGCGTCAAGGGCTGACCGATCAATCAAGAGATGAATGAGCCGCCTTGGCGGCAAGGAGGATGCCTGTGGTCAAGTCAGATGCGATCAAGAATGTGGAAGTCTACCGCAAACCGGGCGAGTTTGCCGCATGGCCTGCCAATTACGGCCTGTGGCTCTGGGGTGACGAGGCTGTGACGATTTTCGTCCAGGGTTTCCGTGGCGAGGCCGAGAACCTGCATGCGCGCGACAAGACCCGGCCGTTCATTCCGGTGCAGGCCCGCAGCCTCGACGGTGGCGAGACCTGGACGATCGAGCGGTTCAACGCCTTCGTGCCCGGCAGCCAGACGCTTTCCGGCGACGAGCATGTCCTGCCCGAACTCGAAGCGCAGCCCAGGATCGACATCGACCGGGACCTTCGCCAGCTCGACCAGCCGATCGATTTCACCGATCCGGAAACGATCGTCATGTGCGCCCGCACCGGCCTGCTGGGGGGTGCTATCAGCTGGTTCTATGTCAGCAACGACCGGGCGAGGACCTGGCGTGGTCCCTACCGGCTCGGCGATTTCGGCCTGCCGGGCATTTCGGCGCGCACCGACATCGTGCCGCTCGGCAAGCATGACGCGCTCTTCCTGTTGAGCGCCGCCAAGCCGAACGGCAAGGAAGGTCAGGTCTTCTGCGTCCGCACCCGCGACGGCGGCAAGAGTTTCAGCTTCGAAAGCTTCGTCGGAGAGGAACCGGAGGGTTTTGCGATCATGCCGGCGTCGATCCGGCTGAAGGATGGCAAGGTGCTGACGCTGGTGCGCTGCTCGACGGCAAGCCGCGGCCCGGACCGCAAGGCCTGGATCGAGGCCTATACCTCCGGCGACGAGGGCAGGACCTGGGAATTGATCGGCCGGCCGGTGCCGAATACAGGTTACGCCGGCAACCCGCCGACCCTCAACCGGTTGAAGGATGATCGGTTGGTGCTTGTGTTCGGTTATCGCGACGCGCCCTACGGCCTGCGCGCCCGGGTCAGTTCGGACGAGGGCAAGACCTGGAGCGACGACATCGTCATCCGTGACGACGGCGGCATGTCCGATCTCGGTTATCCGCGTACGGTCGTGAGGCCGGACGGGAAGCTGCTGAGCGTCTATTATTACAACTACGGCAGCGATCAGGAGCGCTTCATCGGCGCATCGATCTTCGACGTAGCCGGCTGATCAACAGCGCGGATCAGCCCGGCGACCGGCAGGCGATCGCATATGGAACGTGCGGCGGCGCGAGGAGCCCCTCCCCCTTGGGGGCAGGGGTTGTGGAGGGGCCTTCGCCCCCGCAAAAACCCCTCCTGCCTGCCGGCCACCCTCCCCACAAGGGGGAGGGTTACGAATGCCGCGCCGCCATACATCCTCTGCGATTGTCTCCTCTGCTTCAGAAAGCAGATTCGGAAACATGTCTGGTGCCTGCCCCCAGCCACTTCGTAGCGAGTGGGGAAGGCGGCATTTCGGATTGACAGGTGTCGTAAGACATCATATCTCTTGGATTGCGATTATCTATCTGCCGGGAGGAGACCGGCAATCCAAGGGAGGACGGCCATGACGCCGCTATCGAGAATAATGGGACCGGTATTGCTCGGTTCCGCTCTGTTTTTCCAGCCTGCTTATGCCGAAACCCCACCCAATATGCTGGTCGTCGGCTTCTCGATGACCAATATCCTGACGCTCGATCCCGCTGCCATCACCGGCAAGGAGACCGTACAGGTTCTCACAAACATATATGACAACCTTGTGGCGCTCGATGCCGTCAATCGCGCCCAGGTCAATCCGCAGCTGGCGGAAAGCTGGACGATCGCCGACGACAACGGCTCGATCACCTTCAAGCTGCGCAAGGGGGCGACCTTCGCCTCCGGAAACCCGGTCACTTCGGCGGATGTGGTCTGGTCCTTCAAGCGGTTGATGAAGCTCAACCTGGCGCAGGCATCATTCCTGAAGACCCACGGCTTCTCTGCCGCCAATGCCGATGCAAGCTTCACCGCTCCGGACGACGGCACGGTCGTCATCAAGCTGCCGAAGAAGGTCGATCCGCAGGTCATCGTGCAGACGCTCGGCATCGTCGGGCCGGGCTCCATCCTCGACATGAAGGCGGTCGTGGAGCACGACAAGAACGGCGACATGGGCGCCGCCTGGCTCACCAACAACTCTGCCGGCTCCGGTCCGTTCACGCTCGGCCAGTGGCAGTCGAACGAGCGCGTCACGCTCGAGCAGAACCCGAAATACTGGGGCGAGAAGCCGGCCATGCGCCGGATCATGATGCGTCATCTGGCTGAATCGCAGAGCCAGCGGCTGATGCTCGAAAAGGGCGATATCGACATCGCCTTTTCCATGTCGGCGGCTGACCTGAAGGCGCTCGAGAGCAGCAAGGACGTCAAGATCCAGACGAATGGCGGCAGCGGCTTCTATTATCTGGCCGTCTCTATGAAGGACGAGAAGTTCCAGAAGCCGAAGGTTCGCGAGGCGCTGCGTTATCTTATCGACTACCAGGGCCTGAACGACAGCGTGCTGCCCTATTTCGGCAAGCTGCGCGATCGTCCGGTTCCGGCGGGCATTTTCGGCGCCCTGCCGAATGCGGGCTACAAGCTCGATGTCGCAAAGGCCAAGGCGCTTCTTGCCGAGGCCGGTTATCCGAACGGCTTCCCGACCACGCTGCGCGCCATTTCCGACGTGCCGTTCATGAGCCTTGCGACGGCCATCCAGGCGACGCTGGCGCAGGCCGGCATCAAGGCCGAGATCGTCACCGGCTCCGGCGACCAGATCTACGGCGCGATGCGCGAACGCAAGTATGAGCTTCTCGTCGGCCGCGGCGGTGGCGGCCAGTTGCCGCATCCGGACTCGAACTTCCGCGCCATCGTCTACAATCCCAACAATGCGGATGAGGCGAAGCTGACGAATTTCCAGGGCTGGCGCACGTCCTTCTATGATGAGAAGATCAATAAGATGATCGATGATGCTCTCGTCGAAGGCAACAAGGACAAGCAGACCAAGCAGTATCAGGAGATCCAGACCTATTACGCGGATATGGTGCCGGCGATACAGCCCTTCTCGGAAGTGGTCGACAGCGTCGGCTTCCGGGCCGACATCAAGGGTCTCGAACTGAACCCGTCCTGGTCGACCCAGCTTCGCACCGTCAAGAAAGAACGATAATCGTCGGCTGCCGCGGCGTAGGCCTCCTGGTCTTGCAGCGCCGCGGCATCCGGTACGGTTCTGAGGAAGTCCCATGAACAACGAGCGTCTCACCGCTTTCACGCGGCAGGCCGGCACCATATTGGCAACCCTTCTCGGGTTGCTGATCCTGACCTTCTGCATCGGACGGCTGATGCCCGTCGATCCGGTCCGCGCCATTGTCGGCGAAGAGGCCGACCAGGCCACCTACGACACGGTTGCGGAACGGATCGGCGCCAACCTTCCTCTCTACCAGCAATTCTTTCGGTATATGAGCGACCTGGCTCACGGCGATTTCGGGACGTCGATCCGGACAGGGCAGCCGGTCATCAACGACATCCTGCATGTCATGCCGGCGACGATCGAGCTTGCGACCTTCGCGATCATCGTCGGGGCGGGCCTGGGCATTCCGCTCGGCATTCTGGCAGCCGTGCGCCGCAACCGGCCGGTCGACCACATCATCCGGTTCCTCACCCTGATCGGCCATTCCATGCCGATCTTCTGGACCGGCATGATCGGCCTGATCATCTTTTATGCGGCGCTGGATCTGGTCGGCGGCGGCGGCCGCCTGTCGGATTATTACATCGGCCTCGTGCCGGAAACGACGGGCTTCCTGCTGATCGACGCGATCATCGCCGGCGACTGGGAGGTCTTGCGGGATGCGGTCAACCATCTGCTGCTGCCGGCGAGCATCCTCGGCTATTCGTCGATGGCCTATATCACCCGCATGACCCGCAGTTTCATGCTGGACCAGCTGAACCAGGAATACGTGACCACGGCGCGGGTGAAGGGGCTGTCGAAGGGCCGCACCATCTGGCACCACGCGTTCGCGAATATCCGGGTGCAGCTGGTGACGATCGTGGCGCTCGCTTACGGCAGCCTGCTGGAAGGAGCGGTCCTCATCGAAACCGTGTTTTCCTGGCCGGGCTTCGGCCAATACATCACCAACAACATGCTGATCGGCGACATGAACGCGGTGATGACCTGCGTGCTGCTGGTCGGTATCATCTTCATTGCGCTCAACCTGCTTTCCGACGCGCTTTACAAGATCTTCGATCCGAGGACGCGGTGACATGGCAGCTCAATCTCTCGACATGCAGGACGTGGCCATGAACGGTACTCGCTCAAACCCAAATTCGGCCTTCCGCCGGCTGCTCGCCGTCATCCGCGAGCTTCTCGGCAACCCGTCTTCGGGCTTCGGCCTCGTCGTCATCACCATCCTGGTCCTGACGGCGATCGTCGCGCCGCTGATTGCGCCCTATGACCCGAATGTTATCGATCTCGGCAACACGCTGAAGCCGCCGAGCGCAGAGCACTGGTTCGGGACCGACGAGCTCGGCCGCGACATCATGAGCCGCATCATCTACGGAACGCGCATCAGCCTGACGATCATCACCATCGTGTCGGTCATCGTCGGCCCGATCGGGCTGCTGGTCGGCACGACGGCCGGTTATTTCGGCGGCTGGTACGACACGATCATGATGCGGATCACCGATATCTTCCTGTCCTTCCCGAGCCTCATCCTGTCGCTCGCCTTCGTGGCGGCCCTCGGTGCCGGCCTCGAAAATGCGATCATCGCCATCGGGCTGACCACCTGGCCGCCGATCGCCCGCCTCGCCCGCGCCGAAACGCTGACCTTCCGCGGCGCCGATTATATCTCGGCCTCGCGCATGCAGGGCGCGTCATCACTGCGTATCATCATCAAGTCGATCATGCCGATGTGCCTGCCTTCTGTTCTGGTGCGCATCACGCTTTCGATGGCGACCGTCATCCTGACGGCGGCCGGCCTCGGCTTCCTCGGCCTCGGCGCCCAGCCGCCGCTGCCCGAATGGGGGGCGATGATCGCCACCGGCCGGCGCTACATGCTGGACAGCTGGTGGCTGGTCGCCTTCCCGGGCGGCGCCATCCTGCTTGTCAGCCTTGCCTTCAACCTTCTCGGCGACGGCCTGCGCGACGCGCTGGATCCGAAACAGCGTTAGGATTTTCCCCATGGATAACAGCCAGGCACTCCTGAAGGTCGAAAATCTCCGCGTCAGCTATCGCAGCGGCAAGACCTACAACACCGTCGTCAAGGGCGTCTCCTTCGATCTCGGCCGCGAGCGGCTCGGCATCGTCGGCGAATCCGGCTCCGGCAAGTCGACCATCGGCCGCGCGCTGCTGAAGTTGCTGCCGACCGCGAAGATCGAGGCCGACCGCATGGATTTCAGCGGTACCGACCTCATCTCCGCCAGCGAAAAGCAGATGCTGACGATCCGCGGCCGACGCATTTCGATGATCCTCCAGGATCCGAAATTCTCGCTCAACCCGGTGCACCGCGTCGGCGATCAGATCGCCGAGGCCTACCGCGTCCACAGCAGGGCATCGGCCCAGGCGGCGAAGCAGAAGACGCTGGAAATGCTGGAAGCGGTGAAGATCCGCGATCCGGAACGGGTGTTCGGCCTTTATCCGCATGAAGTCTCGGGCGGCATGGGCCAGCGCATCATGATCGCCATGATGCTGATCCCCGAGCCGCAGATCATCATCGCCGACGAGCCGACCTCCGCGCTCGACGTCACGGTACGCATGCAGGTCCTCAACATCCTGAACGAGCTGGTGACCAACAAGGGCATCGGCCTCATCATGATCAGTCACGACCTCAACCTGGTGCGCAATTTCTGCGACCGGGTTATGGTCATGCGCCATGGCGAGGTCGTCGAGGAACGGGCGGCCCGGGACATGCGCAACTGCACGCATCCCTATACCCAAGGATTGCTTGCCGCACAGCCGCATATCGGCGGCAGCCGAAAGCCGCTTCCGGTCCTGAACCGCCAAACCATCTCCCCAGAGACCAAAGAGGTGCGCGCATGACCGCCATCGACGTCCGCAATCTCTCGATCGATCTCGGCTATGGTCTCGCAAAGAAGCGAATTCTCGGCGACGTCTGCTTTTCGGTCGAAGCTGGCGAATCCTTCGGGCTTGTCGGCGAGTCCGGTTCCGGCAAATCGACCATCCTGCGCTGCATCGCCCGTCTTCTGAATGTCTGGGAAGGCGATATCCAGCTCGAGGGGCGGTCGGTCAACGACATGCCCTTCGTCGAATATTGCCGCACGGTCCAGATGGTGTTCCAGGATCCCTACGGTTCGCTCCATCCGCGCCAGTCGATCCGCACCGCGCTTCAGGAGCCGCTCCGCATCCATCGCATGGACCGCCAGGTCGAACGCATGGAGCGGGCCCTGATCGATGTCGGCCTCGATCCGGCCTTCCTGTCGCGTTTTCCGCACGAGCTTTCCGGCGGCCAGCGCCAGCGCGTGGCGATCGCGCGCGCGCTCATTCTCGAACCGCGCATCCTGCTCCTCGACGAGCCGACCTCGGCGCTCGATGTCTCGGTGCAGGCGGAAGTGCTCAATCTGCTCGCCGATCTGCGTGCAAAACGCAACTTGACCTATCTCTTCGTTTCCCATGATCTTGCGGTGATCGATCATATGTGCGAGCGGCTGGCGGTAATGCAGCATGGTCGCGTGGTCGAGGTGATGAGCCGAGACGTGCTGGCGACAGGTCAGGCCAAGGATCCCTATGCCCGGGAACTGATCCAGGCGAGCCTCGAATACGACCAAGCTGTCTGAGTTTCACATCCGAGACGCCATGGAGTGCCCGATGACAGCCGAAGCCCCATCCGCTACCTGGCGCCGCAGGGAGACCCTGAGTTCGCAGGTCGTGCGCACGATCGCCGAGCGTATCAAGCTTGGGGACTATCCGCGCGGGTCGAAGCTTCCGACCGAAAAGGCGCTGATCGACGAACTGGGCGTCAGCCGGACGGTCGTCCGGGAGGCGATCGCCAATCTTCGGGCAAGCGGCCTCGTCTCGATCCATCACGGTATCGGCGTCTTCGTTCGCCAGGACGCGGGTGTGACGCCTTTCCGTCTTGGCGACGAAAACCTGATGCTGGTCGAAAACCTGGTGAAGGGGCTCGAACTGCGCATCGGCATCGAATCGGAAGCGGCAGCACTTGCCTCCGACCGGCGGACCCAGGCGGATATCCAGGCCATGACCGCGGCCTGCAAGGCGATGGATGCTGCCGTCCGCCGTGCAAGCCGGGATACGCAAGCGGATTTCGATTTTCACCGCGCCGTTGCCACCGCCAGCCATAACGAGCATTTTTTCCGTATCTTCAACTATCTCGGCGAGACCCTGATGCCCCGCATGCGGCTTTCGACCCATGCGGTCGATGACGCGAGCCTCTCCGTGCATCTCGCGCGCGTCAACGAAGAACATCGTGCCATCCTCAAGGCAATCGAAGCCCGTGACGTGGAAGGCGCGCGCGGGGCGATGCGCAAGCACCTGGGCGACAGCCGCGACCGGATGCTCGAACGGCTGCGGCAGGAGAAATGATCGACAGCGAGAACATGTCCAGCCTCGCAGCGAGGCTGCGCGACAACCTCTCGTTCGACTGGCATTTCCGGCCGGCGGCGGAAGGCTTTTCCGACTGGAAGGACCGCACACGGACCAAGATGCGGCAGGCACTCGGCGTCGGGCGGATCGGGCCCGCAAGCGCGTCCGTCGTCACGGAGTGGGCTGAAGACGGATGCAGGGCCCAAGAGCTCGAACTTGGCTTTTCGAACGGCGAAACGACGAGAGCATATCTCCTTCGCCCGGATACAAATGGTGTTACGCCTGCCGTGCTGCTCCTGCACGACCACGGCTCGTTCTTCTCGATCGGCAAGGAGAAGATGATCCGCCGCTCCGGCGAGGTTTCCGAGGTCGCAGCGGACACGGATCGATGGGCGGCGAAACTTTATGGCGGCCGGCATGTCGGCAACGAACTCGCCCGGCGCGGTTACACCGTGCTCTGCGCCGACGCGCTCGGCTGGGGCAGCCGGAAAGGCAACGGTTACGAAGCGCAGCAGGCGCTGGCCGCCAATCTCATGCAGTTCGGGGTTTCCTACGCCTCCGTCATCCTGCTCGAAGACCTCGAAGCCATGGCATGGCTTCACGCGCTGCCCGGCGTCGATGGAAGCCGTGTGGCGAGCTTCGGCTATTCGATGGGCGGCTCGCGCGCCTGGCAGGCGGCCGCACTTTCGGACGATGCCAGCGCCTGCGTCGCCGGCGGCTGGATGGGGACGCTGCAAGGCCTCATGCAGCCGGGCAACAACCAGCTTCGCGGCCAGTCGGCCTTTTCCATGCTGCATCCGCCGATTGCGGGGAAGATCGATTATCCGCATTTTGCAGGCCTCGCCGCGCCGAAACCCGCGCTGATCTTCAGCGGCGCCGAAGACCGGCATTTTCCGGTGCCTGCCGCCTTGGCGGCGCAGGAGCAACTTCATGCGATCTGGGCGGCCGCCGATGCGGAGCGCTGCCTCGAAACGAGGCTTTGGCCCGGTGCTGCTCATGCATTTCCGGTTGACCAGCAGGACCATGCGATGGACTGGCTCGATCGGGTGATGTGAGGTGGGTTGGAAGGCAGGTCCTTCGCGAAAAGCGGGGTTGGATCTGGCCGAGCCTGCGGTGAGGCGCCCCCTCTGTCCTGCCGGACATCTCCCCCCCCAAGGGGGATCACCGATGGGATGCGAGGCGGTGCGGCATTCTTAACCCTCCCCCTTGTGGGGAGGGTTAAGAA